>JACCZR010000147.1 GCA_013695855.1 Thermoleophilaceae bacterium | reverse complement strand
AGCCGAAGGCGAGCTAGCACTTGTTCACGGGTGTCATCCGGTCGACGGGCATGCTGGCTTCGCTCGGCGACGGGAGGCTGGTGATCGAGACCCAGCCGCCACTCGACCTGGTCGAAGGCGACTCCGTTGCGGTGAACGGCGTCTGCCTGACCGCGACCGAGGTCAGCGACCGGGGCGGCTTCGATGCCGATGTCATGCCCGAGACCCTGCGCCAGACCACGCTCGGCGGGCTGAGGGAGGGTGTTTGGGTGAATATCGAGCTCCCCCTTCGAGCCTCGGACCGACTGGACGGCCACATCGTCCAGGGGCACGTGGACGGCGTGGCCGAGGTCCAGTCGGCGACCGAGGAGGGCAATGCGAGAGTTGTGCGCCTGAGCCCCCCGCCCGAGCTCCTGCGCTACGTGGTCCCTAAGGGCTCGATCGCCGTCGACGGCGTCTCGCTGACGGTGGCCGCGGTGGACGAGGAGGGCTTCTCGATCTCGCTCATCCCAGAGACCCTCCAGCGAACCAACCTGGGCGCCCTGGCACCCGGGGCATCGGTGAACGTGGAGGTCGACGTGGTGGCAAAGTACGTGGAGAAGCTCGTGAACGACCCGGGCGAGCGGTGCTCGGCCGAGACCGATCGGTCCGGTGCTCGCCCGACCGACGCTCGGGCTGCGCTCCTCCCGCAGCGCTCGGGCTGCGCTCCTACGCTGTGACCGGCGCGCCGTTCTCGAGCATCGAGGAGGCCCTCGAGGACATACGCGAAGGACGCATGGCGGTGGTCTGCGATGCAGAGGAGCGTGAGAACGAGGGTGACCTCGTGCTCGCCGCGCAGTTCGCCACGCCCGAGGCCATCAACTTCATGGCCACCCACGCACGCGGCCTGGTCTGCCTCGCCCTGACCCCCGAGCGCTGCGACGAGCTCGGGCTCGACCTCATGCCCGCCAAGAACGAGCCCGATCTCGAGACGGCGTTCACCGTCTCCGTCGACGCCCGCGAGGGCGTGACCACCGGCATCTCCGCCGACGACCGCGCGCGCACCGTCCAGGTGGCGATCGATCCCCGCAGCCGGCCCGACGACCTCAACCACCGGGGCCACATCTTCCCCCTCAAGGCCAAGGAGGGCGGCGTGCTCGAGCGCTCGGGGCACACCGAGGCGGCCGTGGACCTCGCGCGGCTCGCGGGCCTGAACCCCGCCGGCGTAATCTGCGAGATCCTCAACGAGGACGGCACGATGGCCCGGGTGCCCGACCTCGAGCGCTACTGCGCCCAGCACGGCCTGAAGATGATCACGGTGGCCGACCTGATCGCCTACCGCCGCCAAAAGGACAAGCTGGTCGAGCGCGTGGTGGAGGCGCGGCTGCCCACCAAGTTCGGTGAGTTCAACGTGGTGGGCTTTCGCTCGCTCGTCGACGACAAGCACCATGTCGCCATGGTCAAGGGCGAGGTCGCGCAGGCCGAGGACGTGCTGGTGCGGGTGCATTCCGAGTGCCTCACCGGCGACGTCTTCCACTCGCTTCGCTGCGACTGCGGCCAGCAGCTCGAGGACGCGCTGGCGCGCATCGAGGCCGAGGGGCAGGGGGTGCTGCTGTACCTCGCCCAGGAGGGGCGCGGCATCGGGCTGCTCAACAAGCTGCGCGCCTACCGCCTGCAGGAGGAGGGGCTGGACACCGTCGACGCCAACATCGAGCTGGGCCTGCCCGCCGACCTGCGCGACTACGGCATCGGCGCCCAGATCCTCGTGGACCTGGGGCTGGGCTCGATCCGCCTGCTGACCAACAACCCGAAGAAGATCGTGGGCCTCGAGGGCTACGGCCTGCAGGTGACCGATCAGGTGCCGATCGAGCAGACGCCCTCGGACCAGAACCGCGACTACCTGCGCGCCAAGCAGGCCCGCATGGGGCACCTGCTGCACCACCAGGGGCTGGCTCTCGACGAGGAGATGATCCACCAGGAGCGCCTGCGCGACCAGCTTCCCGAAGCCGACCGCGACGCCCCGGAGCGGGATGGCTGACCGCTATGCCCTGGTGGTCGGGCGCTTCTACGAGGCGCTGGCCGACCGCCTGCTCGAGGGCGCGGCGCGGGTGCTGGAGGACGCGGGCGCCGAACACGATGTGCACGAGGTGCCGGGGGCTTTCGAGCTGCCGCTGGCCGCCCGCTACTGCGCTCGCTCGGGCCGCTATGCCGGCGTCGTCTGCCTGGGGGCGGTGATCCGCGGCGAGACCGATCATTACGACCACGTGTGCGCCGAGGCCGCCCGTGGGATCGCGGACGTAGGGGCCGACACCGGCGTGCCCTGCGCGTTCGGGGTGCTCACCGTCGAGAACATGGAGCAGGCGCTCGCCCGCGCCGGCGGCGACAAGCGCCACCAGGGCGAGGACGCCGCGCGGGCCGCGGTGCGCATGGCCGAGCTGCGGCGCACGCTGAGCGCGCCCTGAAAGCATTCGGCCTGTGAGAGCGGCGGCGATCACGTTGTCGGTTCTGTCGGCGATCGGCGGCTTCGCGCTCGCGCTGGTGCTCTTCATCCTCGGCTTCGTCCTCACGCTGGGCGACAACGACAAGTACGGCAAGCTGTCCCTTCCGGGCGAGACCCAGGTGGTGCTGCCAAAGGACGACGTCATCGTCTACTACGAGGAGCGGGCGAGCCTCCCGAGCGAGTCCAGCCTTCCGCCGCCCTCGGGGCTTCGGTTGCGGGTGCGATCCGCGGCCACGAAGGAGCAGGTCCCGGCCGAGAGCGTGGGAAGCCGCTCCACGTTCACGGTGAACGACATCAGCGGCATCAGCGTGGCGCGCCTCCGGGTGCCCGAGGAGGGCCTCTACACTGTCGACGCGAGGGTGGCGCAGGCCCGCGCCCCCGATCCCGCCTTGACCTTCGGGCCCGACCTGGACTTCGCGGCGCTGGCCATCCGCTGCCTGGTCGCGATCATCGCCGGGC
>JACCZR010000136.1 GCA_013695855.1 Thermoleophilaceae bacterium | reverse complement strand
GACGCGGCATCAGCGTCTCGCGGGCGATGACCAGGCGCTGGATCTGCGAGGTGCCCTCGTAGAGCTGCATGATCTTCGCGTCGCGCATGAGCTTCTCGACCGGGTACTCCTTGATGAAGCCGTAGCCGCCGTAGACCTGCACGGCGTCGACCGCCACCTCCATCGCGCTGTCGGCGGCGAAGCGCTTGGCGTGCGAGGAGGCCAGGGTGTTGCGCTTGCCCTGGTCGAGCAGCACGCCGGACTGCCACACCAGCAGACGAGACGCCTCGATCTTGGTGGCCATGTCGGCGATCATGAACTGGATCGCTTGGTGCATCGCGATGGGCACGCCGAACTGCACGCGCTCCTTGGAGTAGTCGGCGGCGAACTCGAAGGCCGCCTGGGCGATGCCCACGGCCATGGCCGAGACCCCGGGCCGGGTGCGGTCCAGCGTGGCCATGGCGAGCTTGAAGCCCCTGTTCTCCTCGCCGAGAAGGTTGGCCTCGGGGATCTCGACGTCGGAGAAGGAGATCATCGCCGTGTCCGACGCGCGCTGTCCGAGCTTGTCCTCCTTCTTGTCCACGGACACGCCGTCGAGGTCGCGCGGCACGACGAAGGCCGAGATTCCGCGGTGGCCGGCCTCCTTGTCGGTCTTGGCGTAGACCGTGTACCAGTCGGCGTGCGAGCCGTTGGTGATGAAGCACTTGCTGCCGTTGATGACGTACTTGTCGCCGTTCTTGACGGCGGTCGTCTTCATTCCCGACACGTCGGAGCCGGCGTCGGGCTCGGTGAGGCAGAAGGAGGCGAGCTTGGGCTCTTCGGTCAGTGGCGTGAGGAACTCGCGCTTGGTCTCCTCCGAGCCGCCCAGGATCACCGGGGAGGTGGCCAGGCCGTTGCACATGAGCGACGTGCCGATCCCCGAGCAGCCCCACCCCAGCTCCTCCTCGATGAGGCAGCCGGTGAGATAGTCGAGGCTCGGGCCCCCGTACTCCTCGGGGATGTGGGAGTTCATGAGGCCCACCTCCCAGGCCTTTTCGATGATCTCCTGGGGCCAGGTGGCGTCGCGGTCGTAGTCCCACGCCACGGGACGGATCTCCTTCGTGGCGAAGTCGTGCGCGAGCTCGCGGATGTCCTTTTGCTCGTCGGTCAGGGTGAAGTCGACCAAGGGGATTGCTCCTCTGTGCGCGGCGCCAGCCGGCGCCCGATTTTTATCTGTGCGCGGCGCCAGCCGGCGCCCGATTGATTCGTCAGTCAAGTCTTCCCGCAAAGGGTACCGGAACCCCCGCCGAGGCGACAAGCGCGCACCGCCCTGGGAGTATGCGCTGAGCCCCGTGGACATCGCCATCCCGCTCTACGATCGCTTCACCGCCCTCGACGCCGTCGGCCCCTACGAGGTGCTCTCCCGGCTGCCCGGCGCGCGAGTGACGTTCCTGGCTCGTGAGCCGGGGCCGGTTACCACCGACAACGGCATGCTCACCCTGACCGCCGAAAGCGCGCTTGAAGACCTTCCGCGCCCCGGCCTCGTGCTCGTGCCCGGCGGCCCCGGCGCCCGCGACCTGCTCGACGACGAGCCGATGCTGGCCTGGATCCGCGATGCCCACGAGCACTCCGACTGGACGACTTCGGTCTGCACGGGCTCGCTGCTCCTCGGAGCGGCCGGAGTCCTCGACGGCCTGGAGGCCACCAGCCACTGGCTCGAACTGGAGACGCTCGGGGGCTTCGGCGCGCGGCCGACCGGCCGGCGCGTGGTGGAGCAGGGCAAGGTCGTGACCTCGGCCGGGGTCTCGTCGGGCATCGACATGGCGTTGGTCCTTGCCGCCCGGATCGCCGGCGAGGACTTCGCCAAGGCAGTCCAGCTGATGATCGAATACGACCCCGAGCCGCCCTTCGACTCAGGCTCGACCGACAAGGCAGCGCCCGAGCTGGTGAGGACGATCCGCGAGCGGGTGGCGGGCTCTTAGATAGCGAGCTTCACCGCGAAGTAGATGCCCGCGCCGAGCGCGACTACGACGAAGACCACCAGGCCGACCTGATCCTCGTAGACGGCCGGGCGGCCTGGAGCAAAGGATCTGCGGCGGAGCCGCTTCCACACACCGGCAGACTCTAGGGTCCGTGGCCGATGGAGTTCGGGACGGTGCTGATCGTCATCTGCGTGGTCGGAGCCGTCGTCGCCGTCCTCAGCTTCTGGGGCACCGGCAGCATCTACGAGGGGCTCGGGCGCACCGGCGGGCTGTCGCTCGACGAGCCCGATACGCGGCCCGAACCGCGGCCCAGCGCGGGCGCCGAGGCCCAGGAGGAGCTGCGCCAGCTGCTCGACGCCAAGTCTGCGCGGCGCGAGCGCCGGGGCGAGGCGCCGCTGGACGTGGACGCCGAGATCGCGGCGCTCAGCCGTCCTGCTGCCACGCCACGCGACGCCGCCCTGCGGGACGAGGTGCGCCAGCTGGTGCTTGCCCGCAACGAGCGCCGCGCCCGCCAGGGCAAGCCGCCCCTCGACGTGGAGGCCGAGGTGGCCAGACAGCTAAGCGAACCGGGGGCGTGATCCGCTATACAGGCGCCCTGATGGCCAGCTCCACGATTCCGCACCCAATCATCTAGATGGCCGACCGCCGCATCGACCTCGACGAGCTCCTGGTGCGCCCGGGGACCTACCTGAACCCGCAGACCGAGGTGCTCGTGGTCGTGGACGACTCGTCGTCCATCGACGGCGAGATCTTCAACCTCGAGGAGTTCGAGGGCGCCGACTGGGTGGTCATCTCCGACGAGGTGCCGGTGGAGGACTCCCGGCGCGATGAGCTGCTCGAGGGCTTCCAAGCCCACTACGCGGGCGGCGACCACCGCCAGGTGGGCTCCGAGGCCGTCGACGGCAGCGACGACGACGTAGACGACGAGCCGCCGCCTCCGATCCCTCTGGAAGAGGGCGAGGATTAGCCCCTGAGGGCACCCAGCCCTCAGATCTGTCGGACTGGTCGCCTTCCTGGGCGACTTCCCAGAGAATCGCAGCCGCACCCTTGAGACCCGTCTACTTCCTCGGGATCTTCATCCCGACCGCGCTGGGCCTGGAGCTTGCCCATGCGTCTCCACTGCTCGTCTTCGGCGCCGCCGCGCTGGGCGTGATACCCACCGCTGCGGCCATGGGCGAGGCCACCGAGGTGATCGCCTCGAAGACCGGCCCCGGGATCGGCGGCCTGCTCAACGTGACCTTTGGCAACGCGCCAGAGCTCATCACCGCCTTCTTCGCGTTGCTCGAGGGCCTACAGGAGGTGGTCAAGGCCTCCATCGTGGGCTCGATCATCGGGAACATCCTCCTGGTGCTGGGCGCGGCGATGGTCGTGGGCGGGGCGAAGCGCGACAAGCAGACCTTCAGCGCCACCGCGGCCAACGCGCAGTCGGGGATGCTGCTGCTGGCGCTGGCGGCCCTGATCCTGCCGGCGGCCTTCCAGCTCATCCACGGTGGCGGCCTGCCCGGGATCGGCGAGGAACGCGTGGACTTCGGCTCCGACCTCGAGAGGCTGTCCTTGGCGGTGGCGGTGGTGCTCATCGCGAGCTACGCCGCCGGCCTGGTCTTCTCGCTGAAGACCCACAAGCGGGTGTTCAACCCGTACGACGACTCCGAGGCGGACGAGCACACCGGCTGGACCATGCGCCGGGCGGTCGTCCAGCTGGCGGTGGCCGCGGTCCTCGTGGGCCTCACCAGCGAGCTGTTGGTGGGCTCGGTGTCCGAGGCCTCCAAGGAGATCGGCCTGTCGGAGTTCTTCGTCGGCGTCTTCGTGGTGGCCATCGTGGGCAACGCCGCCGAGCACTGGGTGGCGGTGCTCGCCGCGGCCAAGGACAAGATGGACCTGGCGGTGAACATCGCCATCGGCTCGAGCGCGCAGATCGCCCTGTTCGTGGCCCCGGTGCTCGTGCTGCTGTCCTTTGTGGTGGGGCCCAACCCCCTGGCCCTGGTCTTCAACGGCTACGAGATCGCCGCAATGTTGTTCGCAGTGCTGATCGCGAACTTCGCCACCCAGGAGGGCGAGACCAACTGGTTCGAGGGCGTGCAGCTGCTTGCCCTCTACGTCGTGGTGGGCCTCGTCTTCTTCTTCGCGTAGAGCAGGTTCCGAAGCGCTTCACGTGTTGCTCGGCAGCGCGCCTTCCTTCATGGCCTCCTTGCGCTCCTCCTGCTTCTCCTCTGCGTCGGGATCGCGCCGGTCGGCGATCACCGAGGCCACGATCCCGATCGTGAAGGCCGCGGCGATGATGCCCAAACTGGGCAGGGGGCCGACCTTCACCAGGTCCTCGACGAGCAGCTTCACCCCCACGAGGCCGAGCACGATGGCGATCGTCTGGTCGAGGTAGCGAAAGCGCGCGATGAGGCTCTCCACGAGCACGAACAGAGCGCGCAGCCCGAGCAGGGCGAAGACGTTGCCCATGAAGATCAGGAACGAGTCCTGCGAGATGGCGAAGGCGGCGGGGATGGAGTCGATGGCGAAGGCCACGTCGGCGAACACGATTGCGGTGAGCGCCAGGAACACCGGCGTGACGTGGCGCTTGCCGTCCTCCCTGACGAACCACTTGTTGCCGTGGAAGTCGGAGGTGACCGGGAAGAACTTGCGCACCACGCGGACCATCGGGTTCTTGTCGGGATCGACGTTGTCGTCGACCCCGCGCAGGATCCGGTAGGCCAGGTAGATCAGCGCCGCCCCGAGGATGTAGATGACGAAGTGGAACTGCTCGATCAGCGCTATGCCCACGAGGATGAAGACCCCCCGCAGCGCCAGCGCGGCGATGATCCCCCAGAACAGCAGCCGCGGCCGGTTCTCGTAGGGGATGCCGAAGTAGGCGAACAGCAGCAGGAAGACGAAGAGGTTGTCGAGCGAAAGCGAGCGCTCGATCAGGTAGACCGTCGTGTAGAGGATCCCCCGCTCGGTGCCCTCGGTCACGCCCAGCACGACCCCGGCAAGCAGCGCTAGGGCGAACCAGCCGATCGACCAGAAGGCCGCCTCCTTGAACCTCGGCTCCCGGCCGCGGGCGAAGAAGTGGAGGTCGAGCGCCAGGAAGAACAGCAGCGCTGCTAGGAGAACCCCGATCTGAAGCACTTCTCCGGAGCCTAGAGTGCGGAGGGTGCTGGGTCCCGCAGCCATCGGCGCCTGGAGCGGTGGGCGCTACCTGCACTTCGGCGAGCCCATCGAGGAGCAGCGGCTCGCCGGGCTGCTCCGCCCCGACCGCGACCTGCACACCGTGCTGACCGCCGACGTATACGGTCAGGGTGAGGGCGACGCGCTGGTGGGCCGCGCGCTGGCCGGACTGCCGCGCGAATCGTTCTCCCTGGTGGGGGCGATCGGGCACGACTTCGTCGACGGCGAGCGCGAGGGACCCCGGGGCTTTCCCCGCTTTACCGACCCCCGCCTGCGCGGACCCGAGGGCTACCGCGACTACGTGCGCGCAGCAGTCGAGCGCAGCCTCGATCGCTGCGGGGTCAGCTCGTTCGACGTGCTGCTGCTGCACAACCCCGACCGCCGCGGCTTCGAGAGCCCCGAGGTGTGGGAGGCGCTGCGCGAGCTGCGCGACGAGGGACTGGCCGGAGCGCTGGGCCTCGCCCCGGGGCCGGCCAACGGCTTCGTGCTCGACCTCATCGGCTGCCTGGAGCGCTTCGGCGAGCTGATCGACTGGGCGATGGTGATCCTCGGCCCGCTCGAGCCGTGGCCGGGCGAACTGGTGCTCGGGGCCTGCGCCGACCACGACGTCTCGGTGATAACTCGCGTCGTGGACTACGGCGGCCTGTTCTGGGACGACGTGCTGCCCGGCCACGTGCTGGACCAAGGCGACCACCGTGCCTTTCGTCCCGACGGCTGGATCGAGGCGGGGCGCGAGAAGCTGGAGCTCATGCGCCCCCTGGCCGAGCGCCACGGCCTGACCCCGATGCAGCTGGCCTGCCAGTGGAACCTGGGCCACGGCCCCGTGACGTGCGTCGTGCCCACGCTGATTCAGGAGAGCGGCCCGGGCGCCCGGGCGATCGAGGACAAGCGCGCGGAGCTGGCCGGGCTTCCCTCGCAGGCAGGGCTGTCGGAGACAGAAGTCGACGAGCTCCGGACGATCGGCGACAACACCGGGTCGATGTCGCTGAAGGGCGCCTCACCCGACCACGAGGGCGACGAGCGTCCCGACCGGTGGACCCTCGGCGCCGAGCACGAGGCGCTGGCGCAGCGCCACGGGATCCATCCCGACACCGACCTGAGCAAGCTGGTCGCCGACTAGAAGGTCGGCTAGCGCTGCAGCAGCTGCGAGCAGCGCTGCTGAGCCGCGGTGTTCTGCGGACCGGCCTGTTCGAGGCAGTCGGCGTAGCGCTGGAAGGTCTCGGTGTCGCCTCCGGCGCCTCCCTGGGGCCGTTCCCGGGTCTGCTGCTCGGGCAGTTGAGGCGTCTGGCCGCCCTGCCCGCTCTTGCCGCCGAAGCCGCCAAGGCCGAGCGGCCCGGCCCCGCCCAGCTGCTTGGTCAGGTCCGACAGCGGGCGCGACTGCGCAGGCGCCACGATCCGCTGGTCGCCGCCCACATCACGGAACTCGAGCGTCAGCTCGAGCGCGCCGCCCTCGACCCCGCGTACCTGTTGGCGGTCGGCCTCGGGCACGTTCAGCTGCACGTTGGCAGACAGCCGGCGAATGCGGTCGTCGCCCGCCCCCACGTAGACGTCGAAGGTCGGATTGCGCACCACCTGCGAGATCTTCTCGAGCACCGACGGGGGCAGCGGCCGCGGCACCTCGGCGCCGGTGGCGAGGGTCTTGCCCGCGCGCGCGACGAAGCGGTTGAGATCGCCCACCACCCGGCGCACGTCGAGCTGTCCAGAGAGGTGCCTGGTCTTCACGCCCGCCACCTCCTCCTCGCCCTCGTCCTTGGCGCTCGCGATCCACGCGCGCGGATTGACTCCCAGCCCGCCAACCCGGCCGTGCTGGGCGCGATCGCCCTCGAAGGCCTTGTTGGCCTCGGCGACCTCGTCGCGGGGCAGCTCGTAGAGGCTTCCCTGAAACTTCACGAACGCGCGGTCGCCGACCGAGACTCGCCCCGTGTCGATGGAGGCACCGCCGCCCTCGACCCCTACCTTGAGGTCGATGTCGAACTGCGGCGGCTTTCCCGTTGCGGACTTGTACGGCCCGCTGGCGCGCACGCGGATCGGCCGGTCCAGCTGGGGCACGCCGCGCACGCGGATCGTGCTGTCGAGGTCGACGTCGGCACTGTCGATCGGGCGGTCGAACGCGCGGTCGAGGATCTTGGCCACCTCGTCCCGATCGTTGCCTGGGCCGCAGCCGGGAAGGGCCAGACCGAGTGCCGCGAAGACCGGAAGCATTAGTCCGAGGGCGCGCAACGAAGGGGGGAGCGTAGTGAAGGCATATGACCATCCACGCAACTTCCGGGCACCCCGGGCGTTGGGGACCAAGATGTCCCTCCGTTGCAGGATCTTCGTGGTCTTGGCGCTGGCCATTGCGGCCTTTGCCTCGCCGGCATCGGCGTCGGCGGGCGAGGTGATCGAGGTCGACGGCTCGCGCGCAGAGCGCCAAGCCGACCCCTACGTGCCGGAGGGAGCCGAGTCGCGCCTGCCCGAGCCCCGCGGCGGCGGCGCAGCGGCCGCGGCACCC
>JACCZR010000104.1 GCA_013695855.1 Thermoleophilaceae bacterium | reverse complement strand
TGCAGGCCCGATACGCGGGTCTGACGCTTGAGCGAGACGTCGGAGTCCGCGCGGGCATCGGCGCGCTCGGAGCCCGCGACCCCCTCCTCGAAGCGCACGAGCAGCTCCCCCGGGACGGCGTCGGAGGCGGCCTGGGCAGGGGGCGCGAGGGCCAGGAGGCCCAGGCATGCGGCGGCTACTGCCATGCGCGGCATCACTCCTTGCATCGGACTGATACTAGGAGCCTTGAGCCGCGGCGCGGCTCAGGCGGCCAAACGTCTACACAGGTCGGCGAGGCTGCGCTTCTCGGCCTGGTCCAAGTCGTCGAAGGCGTGGCTCACGCGCTCAGCGTGGGCCGGGAAGAGCCGCTCGGCCAGCGCCGCCCCGCGCGCGGTGAGGTCAACGGCCGAGGCACGGCGGTCGTGCTCGAGGCGCCGGCGCCCAACCAGGCCGCGGGCCTCGAGCGTGGCCACGATCTCCGTGGCATTCGCCTTGGTCAGCGCCAGCCTGCGGCGCAGGGCCCGCAGCTCGAGGGAGCCACCGGCGGTGGTGAGCACGACGAGCACCGAGAAGCCCGCCGCGGTCACGCCCTCCCGCTCCAGCTCGGCCGACAGCGAGCGGCGCAGCGCCGTCTCGGCGCGCAGGAGCGCGTCGAGCGCGCGGTGGGCCAGGGGGTCGCCGACCTCGAGGGCCCTCATGGGCGCGACTTTAGGCGGGGCTGCGGACGGCGCCGACGTCGTGCTCGGCGCGGCGCCCGCGGGCGTGTCCGGCGCCGCTGCGCGATAGTGCAGCGAATCGGGGGACGAGGACCGTTCAAGGCCTGCCTGGGCGCCGGCGTGGCGCTGCTCGCGCTCGCCGCCGGCTGCGGTGAGCGCAGCGCGAACCTGCCCCCCGCCTGCCGCCAGGGCCAGCGGGCGGTGACGGGCGCCCTGGCCTCCGCGCCCGGCCGCGTGCGAATCGACACCCGAGGGGGCACAGGCGGGGTGTCCATCTCGAGCTGCATGACCGACGGCGCGGACGCCGCCGACCTCCAAGAGCTCGGAGCCGCGATCAACGGTGCGGCGGCGGGGCTCGCCGAGGTGGCGGCCGAGCGGCCCGACTCGGCCCAGGCCGTGCAGCTCGGCTACCTCGCCGGCGCGCTGAAGCGAGGGTCCGAGCAGACCCAGGGCCTTCACTCCGAGCTCGTGCGAAGGGTCGACCAGGAGCTGGTGCGGGTGGACCGCACGAGCGCCGCCTTCCAGCGCGGAGAGCGTGCCGGGCGCCAGCTTGGGTAGCGGGTAACAGATAGCCTGCCGCGCCCTATGTACATCTCTCCCGAGCAGCAGCTGTGGGGCGGCGAGACCGCCAAGGCCGTCGACAACTTTCCGGTCTCGGGCGAGCCCGTGCCGGTGCCCGTGATCCGCTGGCTGGGGCGCATCAAGGGCACGGCCGCCGCGGTGAACGGCGAGCTTGGGCTGCTCGACGCCGACGTGGCCCAGCGCGTGGCGCGGGCCGGCTTCGAGGTGGCCGAGGGCAAGCACGACGACCAGTTCCCGGTCGACGTCTTTCAGACCGGCTCGGGCACCTCGTCGAACATGAACGCCAACGAGGTGATCGCCGAGCTGGCCGGCGACGAGGCTCACCCCAACGACCACGTGAACATGGGCCAGTCCTCCAACGACGTCTTTCCCTCGGCCGTGCACCTGGCCGCCGTGGCCGAGACCCAGGACAGGCTGCTGCCCGCGCTCGAGCGCCTGACCGGCTCGCTGGCGGCCAAGTCCAAGGAGTTCGCGAACCTCGTCAAGGCGGGGCGCACCCACATGATGGACGCCGTGCCCGTCACGCTCGGCCAGGAGTTCGGCGGCTACTCGGCGCAGATCCGCCTGGGCCGCGACCGCGTGCAGGCGGCGATCCCGCGCGTCGCTCAGATCCCTCTCGGCGGCACCGCCACCGGCACCGGGCTCAACACCCATCCGGAGTTCGCCGCGCGCATCAGGGCGAAGATCGCCGAGGACACGGGGGTGCCCGTTGACGGCCCCGCCGATCCCTTCGAGGCCCAGGGCAACCGCGACGCGCTAGTGGAGCTGTCGGGCGCGTTGAAGGTGGTGGCCGTCTCACTGACCAAGATCGCCAACGACCTCGTGCTGATGGGCTCCGGGCCTCGCACCGGCCTGGCCGAGCTGCATCTGCCCGAGCTCCAGAAGGGCTCCTCGATCATGCCGGGCAAGGTCAACCCCGTGATCCCCGAGGTCGTTCTCCAGGTCGCGGCCCAGGTGATCGGCAACGACGTCGCGATCTCCATCGCCGGCACACAGGGCAACTTCGAGCTCAACGTGCGCGTGCCGGTGATCGCCCGCAATCTGCTGGGCTCGATCGCGATCCTGTCCTCGGCCGCGGCCCTGCTGGCCGAGAAATGCGTCGACGGGCTGGAGCCCAACGAGGAGGCGCTCACCCGCCACGCCGAGTCAACCCCCGCCATCGCGACGGCGCTCAATCCCTTCATCGGCTACGACCTGGGAACGGAGATCGTCCAGGAGGCAGTGGCCTCGGAGCGCACCATCCGCGAGGTGGCGGTCGAGAAGGGCGTGGACGAGGAGACGCTGGACAAGGCGCTCGACCTCAAGGCGATGGCGGAGGGCAGCAAGCCCCCGTCGAGCTGACTCCCGTTCGGTTGCGGCGGACTGCCGAGCCCGTCACGCCACGGGCTCGGGTAGCGGGAACAGCACGAGGAAGCGCGCGACAACTTCGCTGGCGCCCTCCAACTCCAGCTCACCGGCGTCGATCGCCTCGGCCAGCTCGAGCCGGCCGTGCGCCAGCGCGATGAGCGTTCCGGCGTCGGTCGCGACGATCGCGTCCGGTGACCGCGCCGCACCCGGCGCGATCTCCAGCCGTCCACCGGAGACGGCGGCGGAGAACGTGTGGTCCCCCAGCCGCAGCTCGAGCGTCGTCTCCAGGCCCTCGGCGAGCGCCGGGTCGAAAAGCGTCTTGAGGGAGAGGATGTGCGAGTCGAAGCTCATACCCACGCCCTCGGGTGCCGACGGCGCGCGAGCGCCCCAGCGCCCCAGCGCGTGCAACACCGGCTCCAGCTCTTTGCCCCACTCGGTCAGCTCGTAGACCTTCGCGGGGGCCGGCGGTGGAAGCGTGCGCTTCTTGAGCACTCCGGCCTCCTCGAGGTCGCGGAGGCGCTGGGAGAGCACGTCGGGGCTGACGTGGGGCAGTCCCGTTCGCAGGTCGGTGAAGCGCTTGGGGCCGAGCATCAGCTCGCGGACGATCATCAGGGCCCAGCGCTCTCCCACGCGGTCCAGCGCGCGCGGGATGCCGCAGGCCTCGTTGTAGCTGCGCTTTCCGGCCATTGGTGGAGAGTACTCGAAAGTCGGAAGAAAGAACCTTATGATTGGTTTTTCCAACTCTGTGGTAGTACTTCAGCAATGCAACTTGACCCGCAGATCCAAGAGCGTCCCGTCCAGCCCTATGCCGCGAGCCCGCTGAGCAACTGGAGAGCCAGGAGATGAGCCTCCCGAAGCTCGCGAGAGCCCCCCGAAACCGCTGGATAGCCCTCTACGTCCTCTGCACGGGGATGCTGATGATCGTCCTCGACGTGACCGTCGTGAACGTGGCGCTCCCGACGATCCAGGACGACCTGGGCTTCTCCCAGGCCAGCCTGGCCTGGGTGGTCAACGCCTACCTGATCTCGTTCGGCGGGCTGTTGCTGCTGGCCGGCCGGCTCGGGGACATCCTCGGGCGGACGAGGATGTTCCTTGCCGGGCTCGCCGTCTTCACCGTGGCCTCGCTGCTGTGCGGACTGGCCCAGAGCCAGGAGCTGCTGGTCGGCGCCCGCTTCCTGCAGGGAGTCGGCGGCGCGATGACCTCGGCGGTCATCCTCGGCATGATCGTGACGATGTTCCCCGAGCCGAGGGAGCAGGCGAAGGCGATCGGCGTGTTCGCCTTCGTTGCCTCTGCCGGCGGCTCGATCGGCCTGCTGGCCGGCGGCGTGCTGACCCAGTCGATCAACTGGCACTGGATCTTCTTCGTCAACGTGCCGATCGCCATCGCCACGGCCGTGCTGGCGGGCCGCCTGCTCGACCGCGACAAGGGCATCGGCTTCGGCGGGGGCGCCGACGTGCCGGGCGCGGTGCTCATCACGAGCTCGCTGATGCTCGGCGTCTACACAATCGTCAAGCCCGCGGCGCAGCTGGGCTGGACCTCGGCTCAGACCCTCGCGCTCGGTGCCGGCTCGCTGGCGCTGCTCGCGGCCTTCGTGGTCCGCGAGGCGCGAACAGGCAACCCGCTCGTGCCGCTGCGGATCTTCCGCTCGCGCAACGTCTCGGGGGCCAACGTGATCCAGGCGCTCTCCGTCGCCGGGATGTTCGGGATGTTCTTCCTAGGCTCCCTGTACCTGCAGCGGGTGCTCGGCTACTCCGCGCTGGAGATCGGCCTTGCCTTCATGCCGGTGACGATCGTCATGGGGACCCTCTCGGTCCGCTACTCGGAGCGGCTGGTCATGCGCTTCGGCGCCAGGAGGACGCTGCTCCCCGGCATGGGGCTGATCGCGGCCGGGCTGCTCCTGTTCGCCCTGGCACCGGTGGACGGCAGCTACGTGCAGGACGTTCTCCCGCCGATGCTCCTGTTCGGCTTCGGCGCCGGGCTCGCCTTCCCCGCGCTCATGAACCTCGCGATGTCGAGCGCGACCCAGGAGGACGCGGGCCTGGCCTCAGGACTGGTGAACACCTCGGCGCAGGTGGGGGGCGCGCTCGGCCTGGCTGTCCTCGCGACCCTCTCCGCCACGCGCAGCGAGGAGCTGATCGACGGCGGCACGGCCGCGGCCTCGGCGTTGACAGACGGATACCACCTGGCGTTCGTCATCGGGGCGGGGCTCGTGCTCGCCGCGATCTTGGTCGCGGTCACCGTTCTCCAACCCGAGGATCACGCCGAGACAGAGCTCGCGAGCGAGCCCGAGCCGGCCGGTGCGCAGCCGGCCCTCTCCGAGACCGGATAGCCGGAGTCGAGCTGCTGATCAGCCTCGTGCGGGGAGCGGCGCCGTGACGCGGCCGGCGGAGTGCTCGGCCGCCGGCCCCCCACCGCCGACCAGGCGTGTGGCCAGATCGCCGATCGCGTGCATCGCCGGGGCGTCAGGGTCCTGGTCGAGCGGCGCGCACGCGGCGAGGTCGGCCTCGCGGAAGCACTCGTCGTAGGGCACGGCGCCCACGAGCTCGATGCCGTGACGCTCGGCGTAGGCGGCGACGCTCCCGAGCTCGTGCTCGTCGCGCACCTTGTTCGCGATCAGTCCGACGCGCGGCAGCCCGAGCTTGCGCGCGAGGGCGGCGACCCGCCTGCCCGTCTCCAGCGACTTGCCGTAGGGCTCGACGACGGCGTACATCGCGTCGGCGTGCCCGGCGGTCGCCACGAGCAGGTGCTCAGTCGACGCCTCGAGATCGACGATGCAGACGTCACCCTCACCGGGCGGCGCGGCGCCGATCACACCGCGCACGGCCATGTGCGTGGCGCCCTGGCACCCGGTCGCAGTCCTCGGCTCGCCCGCCACCAGCAGCGACACCCCGTCGGGTGCGGGCACCGAGCAGATGCCGCAGATCTGCGCCAGCGACATCGCGAGCCTGTAGACGCCATCCTCGTTGAGACGCACGATCTCTGCCGGGAAGGTCGGCAGGTCGGACATCCGCTCGGCCGGGATGCCGAGCGTGAGCGAGAGGTTGGGGTTGAGGTCGTTGTCGATCGCGAGCACGCGCCGCCCGCGGCGGGCGATGATGCGGGCGAGGGTCCCGGTGATCGAGGTCTTCCCCGCGCCTCCCTTCCCGGCGATGGCGAGCTTCACGGTCGCGTTGGCCGGCTCACAGCATCGACCCGATCATCACCAAGAGCAGGCCGAGGACCAGGCCGGCCGCGGAGCCGGCCGCCAGCGTGAGCACCAAGGGCGGCGGCTCTGCCTCCGCCGTGTAAGGGGGCGCGTTCTGCTCCCCGGGGTAGTAGCCCACGTCCTGCTGAGCCGGGTAGTAGGGCGCGCCCGGCTGCTGGTTGGAGACGGCCAGCGTTGCGCCGACCCGCCTGCCCGCAGCACGCGCCTGCGAGGACTTCAGCGCAAGAAAGGTCAGGGCGCCGAGTCCGGCGACCACGGACGTGACCATGATGGCGATCCCGACGGTCAGCATGCCCGCCACGGTACTCGCTGAGAGGGCCTGCGTCGAGGGATCATGCTCACGTTGTTGCGCACCCCCGCCACGCATTCGCCACACTGCGCGTGTGGGGATCATTCGAGCAGGGGCTCTGGCGGTGGCGGTGATCGCGGTGTCCGGCTGCGGTGGCAAGGATGGCTCCGCGCCCGACCCCTTCACCAAGGTCGAGCAGCGTCAAGGAGCGCGCGAGGCGCGCGCCAGAGCGACGGTGGCGCCGCGCTGGGAGCGGGTCACCTCCCTGCGAGGCTCGGGCAACGCGGACCCTGCGATCGACATCTCGCGAAAGGCCGTGCAGTGGCGGGTGCGCTGGCGCTGCACGCTGGGGGACTTCGCGCTGCGCCTGACGCCCACCCCGCGCGAAGGCAATCCCCTCGCCACCGGCCGCTGCCCGGGGAGCGGCAAGGCGCCTGCGGTCGACACCGGGAAGCTTCGGCTCGGGGTGAGGACGGCGGGCCCGTGGCGCGCGACCGTGGAGCAGCAGGTGACCGAGCCGCTCGCGGAGCCGCC
>JACCZR010000063.1 GCA_013695855.1 Thermoleophilaceae bacterium | reverse complement strand
GGGTGCGCGCCTCGTCTCACCACGGCTACAAGGGCTGCAAGCGCTGCACCAACCGGTGGACGCGGTGGACGGGCTGGACGCGTGTCTCGCGCGGCAGCCACGCCGGGCACATCCCGCTCAACGGCAGTCGGCGCAAGCTGCCGGGCGTGAATCTGCGCGAGCGCACCAGCACGGCGGACGGGCTGCGCCTGATCGCGCTCGAGAAGCTGAAGGGTCGTGGCCGCTACCGGCCGCTGGACCCCGCCGTCAAGCCACCGTGGCGCAAGCGGGTGTGGGACCACCCGGCGAGCAACGGCACGTGAGCTCGGGCCGCGAGTTGTGCGGGGTCGGGGACCGCGAGCCGCCAAAGGGGCTGCTCGACCCGCAGCCCCATCCGAGCGGAGGCGCTATCCCTTCGCCTGATCCGACGGTCGATTAGGCGAGCGCAACGCCGAGCCGCTGGTGGGCGGCCGCTTCGTAGGGCGACATGTCGGTCTTGGCTGCGTACTCGCGCAGCTCCGCGGAGACCCTCGGCTTCCAGCGGTGGCGCGGCGGGGCGGCGGCCATCGCGCGCTGTCCACCGGCATTGCGGCGCGGAAACGGCCCCCAGACCGCGAACGTGTGGCCGGGATCCTGGATGTTGACGAAGAACGTCCGCCCGCTCGGGGAGAACGTCGGGCCGGCGAACTCGCTGTCGTTGAGCCGGTTGTTGGCGAACGTGTACGTCTTGCCGCCGGGCGTGATCCCGACGATGCGGTTGCCGTCGTCTCCATCCTCGGCGAGCCAGACGTCGCCCCACGGCGTGATGACGAGGTTGTCGGGCGCGTCGATCTGCTCGCGGCTCTCGCTCTCGAGGAACAGCTCGAGCGTGTCGACACCGCCGCCCGCGGGGTCGCCCGAGGGGGTCAGTCGGAAGACCTGCCCGTACCGCTTCTCGCCGCCCGAGGTGTCGTCGAACCACAACGCCCCGCCAACGAAGTGGCAGCCCTCCAGGCGCTGGAAGCGAGCGGCGCCCTTGGCCAGCGCGTCGTCGTGGGGCTCCTGCGGGTTGACGTCGACCCAGACCACCTGGAAGCGCTCGCCCGTGCGGCCCAGGTCCATGTTGTACTGCGGCCGCGCCTGGATCGCCATCGCCTGAAGCCTGCCGCCGTCCTGCAGCGCGCCCGGGCGCTTGGCTCGGTTCTTCGGCAGGTACCGGAAGAGGAAGCTCGAGCGCGTGGTCCCCGGCACCTCCTTGTCGAAATCAACCTGAGAGCCACGGAAGTCGTCCTCGGTGAGGTAGGCGATGCCGGTGCGGGGGTCGATGTCGACGGCCTCGTGCGAGAAGTAGCCCATGTCGCGAATGGGCGTTCGTGACAGCTCGTTGTCGGGGTGGTTGGGGTCGGCCTCGAACACGTAGCCGTGGCCGGTCGTGCGGTCCTCCTCGCAGGTCAGCCACGTGCCCCACGGGGTCCCGCCTCCGGCGCAGTTGTTGAGGGTCCCGGACGAGGTGACGTAGGAGCGTGCGGCCTTGCGGTTGGGGCCCACCTCGACGGCGGTCGTGCCGCCCGGGGCCGCGGGATCGAAGGGCTTGCTTCCCACCACCGGCGCCTTCGTGGCGGTGTCGGGTGGGCGCAGCTCGTGGTTGCGGACGAGCACGACGCTGTTGTTCTGGCGGCCCGCGACGGCGACCATGCCGTCGAAGTCGCCCGGCACCGGCGCGCCGTTTGACAGGCGGTCCTCGACGCTCTGTATGAGCCGGTAGCGAAAGCCCCGTGGGAGGTCGAGCAGGCCTCCCGGATCGTCGACCAGCGGCCCGTACCCCGCGGCCCGCGCCGGTGGCTTGGCCAGCGCAGAGCCGGGCGCGAGTGCCAGGGCGGCACCGCCCGTCGTGACCGCGCCGCGGTGCAGGAAAGTCCTCCGTGTCTGCATGAACGCCTCCAGTGCCCGAGTTGACTCGCGGAAGACTGGCAACGGGAGAGAACCCGGATGTGACCAGCTTGTGTCCGGGAGGGACGCTCAGTCCTCGGCTTGCGTGTGGTCGGAAACCCCGATCTCGCGCACGGGGACGACAACCACGTCGTGGACCTTCCAGTCGAGGCCAGCAGGTGGTCGGCCGCCTCGTCCAGGTGCTCGGCGAGGTTCTCCTCGGTCTCGGGAACGACCAGCACCTCGCCGGTGAAGACGTGGCCCTCCTCGCGCAGGCGAACCACCGCTTCGCGAACCCAGCCCATCGACTCCGCCTCCTGCTGCATGCGCTCGACGACGGGATGGAACTCGGAGTTGTCGTGGCGGCGCGGCCGCGCGTCCATGAGGTCGTGGGTGGCCGCACGGACATTGCGCCAGCCGTCGCGGATGATGTCCTGCGAGATGAAGATCACGGCCACGCCGTCGGCCCACCACAGGCCCAGGCCCGGCGGCCAGCCGGCGCGCGAGCTGCTCACGCTCGAGCAGGTGGCGCTCGAGGCGCACGAGCAGCTCGTTCTCGCCCATCTTCACCGCCATCACGTGCTTGTCGCGCTTGAGCACCGTGCCGCTTGGGATCAAGCCGAGGTCGGCCAGCAGCCACTCGCCCACCGCGGCGGGCTCACCCTTGGACTCGCCGAGGTCGGCGACCGGCACGATGAGTCCCTTCGTCTTGCGCTCGGCCAGCCCGACGGCCTCGTCGCCCTCCTCGGCGACGACGCGGACGTTGGCCAGGTCGGGCGCAAGCGACGGGCCGGGCGGTAGGCCGACGACGATCTCGGAGGTCAAAGGTAGGGGCGCGTGAAGGCCACCTCCTTCTTCAGCTGCGACTTGCTGGTCAGCCCCGCCGCCAGGACGTCGACCGACCCCTCCTTCAGCGCGTCGCCCAGCTCCTGCTCGGAGCCCTCGACCCACTCGACCCTCGCCCCGAGGCCCCGCGCGAAGTCCTCGATGAGCCGGACTTCGGCGCCCGCGGGGGGACGCCCGTCCTCGAGCACCACCCACGGGTCACTCTGCGAGACGCCGGCGCGCAGCACCCGCTCGCGCTTGACGCGATCGACGGTGCCATCGGTGTCCTGAGGAATCTGGCAGCCGCCGGCCAGGAGCACGGTGAGCATCAAAGGCACGAGCGCCTTCACGCCAGCGGGCTACCCGGCTCGGGGCTCACTACTTTTCGCTCAGAGGCTTAGGAAGCGTCAATCAACAACTGCGCGGCTTGATCACGTAGCTCCACTCGCCGTGGAACTCATCGCGGATGAGGTTGACGGCGGCCAGCTCGGCGTCTGAGACCCTTGACGCCGCGCTCGTAGGAGCCCTCGTCGAGCCGGGCGTAGACCTTCAGCCCGGCGGTTGAGGTCGTCGCCCCGATCAGTGAGACGACTGCCCGGCGGGAGACGAGTGGTCGCCCGCGCCAGTTGCGGGCGATGAAGCTGAACAGGCGGTGCTCGATCTTGTTCCATTTCGAGGTCCCCGGCGGGAAGTGGCAGACGAGATCTGCAGGCCGCTGTCGTCGGCCAGGCGCTGCAGCGCGGTCTTCCACAGGCGTAGGC
>JACCZR010000043.1 GCA_013695855.1 Thermoleophilaceae bacterium | reverse complement strand
TGGTGCGCTGCGCCTCGCCACCCGAGAGCGTGCCAGACGGGCGGTCGAGGCTGAGGTAGCCGAGCCCGATCTCCACGAACGAGTCGAGGGTCTCCCCCAGCGACGCGAGCAGCGGCGCCACCGACGGTTCGGCCAGACCCCGCACCCACCCGGCGAGGTCTGAGATCTGCATCGCGCAGGCGTCGGCGATGTTGATCTGATTGATCTTCGACTTCCGGGCCGGCTCGGCGAGCCGGGTGCCGTCGCACTCGGGACAGGTGGTGAACGTGACCGCCCGCTCCACGAACGCGCGGATGTGCGGCTGCATCGCCTCCGGGTCCTTGGAGAGCATCGACTTCTGGATCTTCGGGATCACGCCCTCGTAGGTGAGGTTGATGCCGTCGACCTTGATCTTGGTCGGCTCCCGGTAAAGCAGGTCGTGCAGCTCCTTCTTTGTGAACTTGCCGATCGGCTTGTCCATGTCGAAGTAGCCGCAGCCGCTGAAGATGCGGCCGTACCAGCCGTCCATGCTGTAGCCGGGGATCGTGAGCGCACCCTCGTTGAGCGACTTGCGGTCGTCGTACAGCGCGGAGAGGTCGAAGTCGGTGACCGAGCCCCGGCCCTCGCAGCGCGGGCACATTCCGCCGAGACGGTTGAAGGACGCCTTCTCGGTCTTCGTCTTGCCGGCACCGCGCTCGACCGTGATGGCACCGCTCGCCCGCACCGAGGGGGCGTTGAAGGAGTACGCGTTGGGCGGGCCGATGTGGGGCTTCCCGAGCCGGCTGAAGAGGATGCGGAGCATCGCGTTGGCGTCGGTGGCGGTGCCGACCGTGGAGCGGGGGTTGGCTCCCATCCGCTCCTGGTCGACGAGGATCGCCGTCGTCAGCCCGTCCAGAACGTCGACCTCGGGCCGCGCCAGCGTCGGCATGAAGCCCTGCACGAAGGCGCTATAGGTCTCGTTGATCAGCCGCTGCGACTCCGCGGCGATCGTGCCGAACACCAGCGAGCTCTTGCCCGAGCCGGAGACGCCGGTGAACACCGTCAGCCGACGCTTCGGGATCTCGATGCTGACGTCCTTGAGGTTGTTCACGCGCGCGCCGTGCACGCGGATCAGGTTGCCCGCGTCGATGATGCCGGGGGCGGCGGCGGGTGCAGGACGATGGACGTGCCGGGCTGGTCGGCGGGGCCGACCCGCGAGTGCGACGTCCAGCGGCTGCGCGTACTCCCGGTCGATCCGGTCGCGGACGCCGCGCAGCCGCGCGAGGTCGCGCAGGGCTGCGCCGCGGCGGGTCTGCTGGTCACCTGCGAGATCGTGCCACGTCGCGCCGGAGGTGCCTGGCGCCGCTGGCGTCCCACCCCACTCCGCGTCCGCTCTGGCCCGGTCTGCTCCGCATACGACTCGACCTGTTCAGGCCCTGCGGTATCCGCCACTCGTAGGAGACACGTCCCAGCTGACCTGCGCCAGAGGGCGCAGAGGCCCAGCCCGGGTCACCGCTTGCGCAGCGCGCGCACGAGGTCCCGCGGGCGCGCGCGGCGCTCCTCACGTCGCCGTACGGTGTCGCCGATCAGCCAGAACATGGGCGGCCAGAGGCCCACGAAGATCGCGCGGCGCTCGGCATTGCCCCGCTCGTCCTCCCCGACTGTCTTGGCGCGGATCCAAAGCACGATGCACAGGCCGATCGCTCCCAGCGACCCGCCGTAGAGGTGTTCGCTGCGGAGTCCCGGCAAATCGGGGAGGCGGAGCACCATAGGGCCGGCAGCTTTACGCATCCGCGTGTGTAACGCGCCGACGGGGTAGGACTTCGCGGCGTGCCGCGTCGCCAGCCCCGAACTCAGCGCCTCAGGACAGCCGCGCGCTGGCCCGCGGGCATGGCCTTTACGGCCTGGAGCTATATGTGGCGTACGACGGCGGTGCATCGGTGGGAGATCACCGGCTTGCCGTCCGAAGATGCCGCGCCCGAATTGCCCGTCGAGGTCGACCTCGAGGACGTCCAGGGAACCGCCGACGGAACCGGGCCGCTCCTGCACCGGATCTACCGCACGCGGATCGTCGGCAGCGCCCTGGGGCCGGAGGAGCTGGTGGAGCGGATCGCCGCCGACCTCGATCGCATCGCGCCCTCGGGCTTCGCGTCGTTTCAGAAGGTCGACGGCGAAGGGCCGTTGGGGTTGGGCGACGAGTACGTCGTGCGGATGCCCGGGCCCTGGGACGGGCCCGTGCGCGCGGTCGTCGTCCGGCCCGGGGGCTTCCGCCTCGCGACGCTGACGGGTCATCTCGAGGCCGGCCAGATCGAGTTCCGCGCGCGCGCCGACCACCGCTCCCTCGAGTTCACGATCGAGTCATGGGCGCGCAGCGGCGACCGCCTGTCGAACCTCATGTACACGCACCTGGGCCTGGCCAAGGAGGTCCAGCTCCACATGTGGACCTCGGTGATCGAGCGCGTGGTCAAGTTGGCGGAAGGCTCGATGTCGGGCGGGATCGTCATAACCACACGCCGGGTCGAGGAGGCTCGCTTGAACGGCGAGGACACAGACGAAACGAGCCAACGGACGAAGCGCCGGCTGGCCGAGCTGTCCCAGCGCAGAGTGAACTTCGATTCTTCGCGTGTCTCGGAGTACACGCGGTCGGCCGGCTGGCACGTCGACGACATGATCGAGCCGCTGCCGCACGAGCCCTCCGGACCGCCGCTGCGCGGGGGCGTCTGGGAGGTGACCCGGCAGCTCCTGATCGACTACCAGGTCGCCGACCCGGACGTCGTACGGGCGGTCTACCGTGACGATGCGCCGCTCGAGGGCCGCGACATGCTCTTGGTGATTCGCTTCCTCGGCGTTCGGTTCGGTGTCGGCGTGCGGATCGGCATGGTCTACGAGGAGGAACGCGAGATCGATGGGCGCCGCGCGCAGGTGTTCGGCTGGTCCTACCGGACGCTGGAGGGCCACTTCGAGCAGGGCGAGATGCACTACCAGGTGTGGAAGTGGCTTGACACGGGCGACGTCGAGTTTCGCCTCCACGCCATCTCCAAGGCGGCGAGCTCCGGCCCGTGGATGCTGCGAACCGGCTTCCGGCTGGTCGGCCGTGTGAACCAGCTGCGCTTCTACCGCCAGACCTGCCGGCGCGTCCGGCGGCTGACGGAGTCCGAGCTCGAGACCCGGCGGCAAGCCGAGGCGGCCTGACCGCCCGCGCCCCCGAGACGACCAACAGCTCCACGCGGCCCAAGGTTGGTCCAGCCACGTGACAACCTCGTGATCAGCCGGCGCTCGGCGCCCCTGTGAGAGTCCTGACGTGGAACGTCGCCCGCCGTGTGTCGGCCTTGGTCGAACAGGCCGCAGTCGCGGAGCGCGAGCCGGCCCTGCTGGCGCTGCAGGAGGTGACCGCGCGAACGCTGTCTTCGCCTCACCGGAGCTGGGGCTGGGGCTCGGGCTCGGGCTGGGTGACGCGCTTCCACCGTACGACCAGGAGAATCTTTGCCCGTGTCCCCTACGCCCTTCAGCACGCTCGCCGCCAGGGGCGACTCTCGGCTCGACGAACTGGCGCTCGCGCTCGCCGCGGAGCTGGAGGAGGCCGACGCGCAGGGGGCTCTGGCCGAGCTCGACCGGCTGGGAGCTGAAGTCAGGCCGGTGGCGGGGGGCACCCCCACCGCGCAGGCCGACGCCCTCGCGGAGGTGCTCGGCCGGCGCTACGGCTTCGTGGGGGACCACGAGGACTACGACCACCCCGACAACTCGATGCTCGACCTCGTGCTCGATCGCCGAAAGGGCCTACCGATCTTGCTGTCGGTGGTCTACGTGGAGGTGGCGAGGCGCGCTGGGATCGAGCTGAGCGGTGTGGGGTTGCCGGGCCACTACGTGGTCGGCCACTTCGGACAGGCGCCGCCGATCCTGCTCGATCCCTTCGCCGGCGGCGCGACGATCCAGGCGGCGGTGACAGCCGACCTGCGCCCGTGGAGTGCCCACCAGACGGCGCTTCGAATGCTGAACAACCTTCTCGGGTCCTATGAGCGCCGAGCCGACCTCTCGCGCGCCATCCGGGTCGCCGAGATGCGCCTCGAGCTCCCGCTCGGGGAGGCCGAGGAGGCTACCTTCGGGGCAGAGATGCGCGCGCTGCGGGCCCGCCTGAACTAGTGGCCCATCCTCCAATTTCGCGTCCGTTTGCCGGCTGCAAGTCGTCGGACGGGCCACTAGGCGCTCCGGCGGGCCACGATCACGTAGTAGTAGATCGGCTCGCCGGACATGCGAAGCCTGTGCCGAAAACGGGTGAGGTGGCGAACTTCGGTGTCGTGCTCACCTCGTCGCAGGGCGGCGACGTACTCGGCGAGTGGACCCCCTTCAGAGGACACCACCTCCTCTGCGGCGGTGATCGACAGCCAGGCCCCCGCAGGGAAGGCCCGCCAGGCCTCGTCGAAGCCGGCGGCCGATATGTGGCCAAGCCCGAGCGCGCCGGCGCCGACCAGGCAATTCAGCTCGTGGTCCTCCACCAGGGAGCCGATCGAGAAGTCCTCGAGGCCGCCAGTCAGATAGTGCGCGTAGAGCCCGGGTCGGTCTCGGCCGGCTGCGAGGCCGGCCTCGGGCTCGTTGTCGAGGCCGATAAGCGGGGCAGTGAGTCCTCGCTGCTGCAGCTCTCCCCCTACGACTCCGTTGCCCGCGCCGATGTCCAGGACGGTGAGGTCTGCGAGGGAAGAGCCTTCCGCCTCGACCTCCTTGGCCAGGGCGCCCGCGAGCTCGGACGGGGAGGCGCAGGCGAGCTGGCGCTGCACCACGTCCTCGTAGAGCCCCGGGACGGCGTACACCCGTCCGTACTCGTGGAGTCGCATCTCCTCCCGGCGTCCGTCCTCGAAACAAACGGTCAGGCGCTCCTCCTCCTGAGAGTGGCCCGGGCGGCTATCGAGTTCGGCTGTAAAGGTCACTGGCGACAGCTTGGCTCCTCCCTGGCTAGGCGTGCGCCGGTGTCGAATCGCCGGCGCGTGCCCGCCAGTTCCGCCCCATCTCGCGGATCATCGGCGGGTGGACGATCAGGTGCCGGATCGCGAAGAGCGTGCGGACGGTGCGGGAGGAGCCTTGCGACGGGTCGCCCGAGACGATCCCCTCCACCAGCCGAGAGAAGTCATCCGGGCCGCCTGGCGTCGGCAGCGCCCGCACATCCTCGAGCCACAGTCGCGGGTGAGCTCGTGGATCCGTACGACCC
>JACCZR010000042.1 GCA_013695855.1 Thermoleophilaceae bacterium | reverse complement strand
GTCCCATGGCGACACAGGTAGCAGTACGCATCCCAGATGACCATCTCGCGCTGATCGACGCGGCGGTTCGGGCCGGCAGGTACGCGAGCCGGGCCGCGGCGGTGCGCGCGGGGGTCGATCAGCTGTTGCGAGAGGAGCGCGACCACGACATCGCCGAGCGCTACGCACGCGGATACGGCAAGCACCCGCAGGAGGAGTGGGTCGGTCAGGCCGGGCTCGCCGCGGGAGCAGAGAGCGTCGAGCGCGAGGTCAACGCCTTTCGCGCGCGCAGGTGAACAGGGGCGAGGTCTGGGACGTCGATTGGCCGGGCGTCGGCCGTCACCCGGTGGTGATCGTCACCCGCCAGGTCGCCATCCCGCTCCTCACGAACGTCACCGTCGCTCTGGTCACCAGCACCGTGCGCGATCTGCCCGCTGAGGTGCTGCTCGACGAGCGGCACGGTCTCGACTGTGAGTCGGTGGTCAACTGCGACAACCTGCTGACCGTGCCCAAAACCTCGATGGCGCTGCGGAGAGGCTCGCTTGGCGTAGGGGAGCTGGAGGCGCTCGCCGAGGCCTTGGCCATCGCCCTGGAGCTCGATTGAGAGAGGCGGTGGGCTACCCGGTCGCCTGCCCCGCCTTCTCGTTGATCTTGGTCACGACGCCCTTCTCCTCAAGGGCAGGTCGATCAGCGCGTTTACGACGCCCTTGCCGCGGAAGTCGTCGCGGACCAGCACCCAGGCAATCAGGGTGCCCAGCTGCCGGCGCTCATCCGGTCAGCGGCCGAGAGAGGGCAGCGGCGCGTCGAGCGGGCTCTCGCGCAGGCGCTTCTCGACCCTGCGGTCGCGGAGCACCGCTCCGATCAGGAGCGCCGCCACCGCGACCGGGAACGCGGCCAGGGCCGCGGTGGGGATGCCCAGGCCCGCCTTGATCAGCAGCGCCAGGCCGGCCCCGATGAGCAGGACCGCGAGCGTGGTCCGAAGAGCGGCCACCGGCACCCGCACCGACCAATGGCTGCCCAGCCACACGCCGGGAACCGAACCGAGGAGGATGGTGCCCGCGAGGGCAAAGTCGACGTTGCCGGCCACGATGTGCGCCGCCGCCGCGGCCCAGAGGAGGATCGCGGCGTGGAAGACGTCTGTGCCGACGACCCGCCGCGGCACCAGGCGGAAGAGAAGGATGAGGCCGACCGCGATCAGCGCGCCGCTTCCCGCCGAGGTGACGCCGAGGACGAAGCCCACAAAGACCCCCATCACCACCGCGGCAATTCGCGCTCGCGGGGTCGAAGAGCCGTTCTGGCGCTCCTTCTCGTCGAGGTGCTTGAGGAAGACGGCCCTTCCCAGCGTGGCGACGCCGCACAGCAGCAGTGCGCCCGCCAGCACGGTGAGCAGCACATCGTCGAAGTCCTTGCCCGCGGAGCGCTGGATCGCCTCCAGCACGTAGACCCCCCCGATGGCGGCGGGCACCGAGCCGAGGGCCATCCAGGTCGACAGCTTGAGGTCGACGGTCTTCTGTCGCCAGTGCTTGAAGCCGCCGACGCTCTTGGTGACCGCCCCGTAGGCGAGGTCCGTGCCGATGGCGGTGACCGGCTGGACGCCGAAGACCAAGATCAGGAGCGGGGTCATCAGAGAGCCCCCGCCGATGCCGGTCATTCCCACGAGCACGCCGACGCCCAGCCCGAAGGCGATCAGGGCCGGATCCATGCTCAGGCGACCATCCCGGCGCCGACCGTGTCGTTGGTCGAGTCGTCGACGAGGATGAAGCTGCCGGTGGCGCGGTTCTCGGAGTAGGGGTCGGCCGCGAGCGCCGCGGCGAGCTTCAGGCGCACGCGGCCGATGTCGTTGAGCGCCAGCTCGGCGGCGTCCTCGTGCTCGCCGCTGTTCACGTCCAGGCGGCGGTCGATGGACTCGACCTTCGCAGCCACGGTCTGGGTGGCGTGCTTGATGCGCAGGCGTGCGCCCGGCCTCAGCGGGGCTTGGGCCATCCAGCACACGGTGGCCTCCAGCTCGCGCACGACCTCAGGCAACGAATCCGCCGCGGCGATCAGCGCGCCGCGCGAGACGTCGTGCTCGCCTTCGAGGCGCAGCGTCACCGAGAGCGGGTAATAGGCCTCGTCCAGCTCGCCGTCGAGGGTGTCGATCGCCTCCACGCGGGTGCGGGCGCCGCCAGGCAGCAAGACCACCTCGTCGCCCGGGCGCACCGTGCCACCGGCTACCTGGCCCGCGTAGCCGCGGTAGTCGTGATGCTCGTCGGACATTGGGCGGATCACCCACTGGACGGGGAAGCGGAAGGCGGTGTCGTCGCGGTCGGGAGCGGGCTCGAGCTCCTCGAGCAGCTCCAGCAGCGGGGGCCCCGTGTAGTAGGGCGTGCTCTGCGAGCGCTCGGTCACGTTGTCCCCGTTCAAGGCGGACAGGGGGATCGCGTGGGCCCCGGGAAACTCCGCCGCCACTGCGTCGAAGACGGCCTCGTCGAAGCCGACCAGGTCCATCTTGTTCACGCAGACCACGACGTGGGGGATGCGCAGCAGCGAGGCGATGTGCGCGTGGCGCCGCGACTGCTCCACCACGCCCTTGCGCGCGTCCACCAGCACCAATGCCACGTCGGCAGTGGAGGCGCCGGTGACCATGTTGCGCGTGTACTGCTCGTGCCCTGGTGTGTCGGCGAGGATGAACTTGCGCTGGGCGGTCTGGAAGTAGCGGTAGGCGACGTCGATCGTGATCCCCTGCTCGCGCTCGGCGCGCAGGCCGTCGGTCAAGAGGGCGAGGTTGACGTAGCCGTCGCCGCGCTCCTTGCTTGCGCGCTCGACGGCCTCGTACTGGTCCTCGAGGATCTGCCCGGTCTCGAGCAGCAGCCGTCCGATCAGCGTGGACTTGCCGTCGTCCACCGAGCCGGCGGTCGCCACGCGCAGCAGCTCCGACGTGCGTTGGGGGGTGTCGACGGGCGCCACTAGAAGTAGCCGTCTCGCTTGCGGTCCTCCATGGCCGCCTCGGTCACGCGGTCGTCGGCGCGGGTCTCGCCGCGCTCGGTGAGGTTGGTGGCCGCGATCTCGGCGACGACCTCCTCCAGCGTGGCCGCGTACGACCGCACCGCGCCGGTGCAGCTCATGTCGCCGACGGTGCGAAAGCGCACCGTCTCCTCGAATACCTCTTCGCCGGGAAGGCGCTCGACGAAGTCCGAGGCGGCGTAGAGCATCCCGTCGCGCGAGAAGACCTCGCGGCGGTGGGCGAAGTACAGCGGCGGAAGCTCGAGCCCCTCCATCGCCACGTACTCCCACACGTCCAGTTCGGTCCAGTTCGAGAGCGGAAAGGCACGCACGTGCTCGCCGGGCTTGACGTTGCCGTTGAGCTGCCCCCACAGCTCGGGCCGCTGGGCCTTTGGGTCCCAGCCGCCGAAGTCGTCGCGGAAGGAGAGCATCCGCTCCTTGGCCCGGGCGCGCTCCTCGTCGCGCCGGGCGCCGCCGAACGCCGCGCGGAAGCCGTGGTCGCTGATCGCGTCCAGCAGCACGGGAGTCTGCAGGCGGTTGCGGGAGGCGCGCGGGCCGGTCTCGTCGGTGAGCGTGCCGTCCTCGATCGCCCGGGCCACGGAGGCGACGATCAGCTCGGCTCCGAGCTCGGCGACTCGGCGGTCGCGGAACTCGATGGCCTCGGGGAAGTTGTGCCCGGTGTCGATGTGCATGACCGGGAAGGGGAACCGCGCCGGCCAGAACGCCTTCTCGGCCAGGCGCAGCAGCACCGCGGAGTCCTTGCCGCCGGAGAACAGCAGGACCGCCTTGCCGGGCTCCGCGGCCACCTCGCGGAAGACCTGAATGGCCTCGGCCTCGAGCGCGCGCAGGTGCGGAACACGGTGGTGGCATCGGAGGCCCGGAGGGCCGCCGTTGCCATCAGAACTGGGGGCTGGATGCCCCCAGGGGCTATTCATAGGTGCAGTCCGCATTCGCTCTTGTCCTGTCCGGACCAGCGACCCTCGCGACCGTCGCCGGGCAGGGTGCACGGCACGCAGCCGATGGATGCATAGCCGCGGTCGTGCAGCGGGTTGTAGGGGAGGTCGTGCTCGTGGATGTAGTTCCAGACGTCGCGCTCGGTCCAGTCGGCGAGGGGGTTGTACTTCCACATGCCCCGCTTGTGGTCGCGCTCGACGAACCTGGCGTCGGCGCGGGTCGGGGACTGCTCGCGGCGCACCCCGGTGATCCAGGCCTCGGCGCCCGCCAGCCCGCGCTCGAGCCCCGCGACCTTGGCCTCTCCGCAGCAGTTGTCCGCACTCCACGGTCCCGCAGCGTCCTGAACCTCGATCTTCAGTCCGTAGCGCTGCTCCACCTCTCGCCAGACCTCGTAGGTCTCACCGAACAGCACGCCGGTGTCGATCGTGAAGACCCGCACCCCGGGCTCGATGGCCATGAGCATGTCGATCAGCACCGACTCCTCCTTTTGGAAGGAGCAGGCCATCGTCAGGCGGGGATGGTGCTTTTCGACCGCCCCTTGGAGAGTCCGCTCGGCTGTGGGAGCTAGACCGCGCACTCGCCCTCACCGCGGATCACCTGGTAGGGCTCGGAGCGGTTCCAGTCGATGAAGTGGTTCATCGACTGCAGGCTGAACTCCTCGGGCATGGCGAGATCCGCCAGCAGCCCCTCGAAGTGGCCAGTCTCCTGGCGGGCGACGAAGCTGTTGAACTCCTCCCCGCCCTCGCGGCGCTCCTGGTAGTGGCGCAGGATGCGCTCGATGGCGTCGGGCACGCGCTTTGCCGGCAGGCGCGACTTAAGGCGCGTGCCGAAGGCCACCTCGCCCGAGTCGTACTCGCCGCCCAGGTGGGCGATGTAGGCGGGGATCGTGCGCTCGCCGGCCTTGATGGAGGCTCCGTAGAGCCCGATGTTCCCGATGTGGTGCTGGCTGCAGCCGTTCGGGCAGCCGGACATCTTGATGTGCATCTTGTTGATCAGCGGGTCGTC
>JACCZR010000243.1 GCA_013695855.1 Thermoleophilaceae bacterium | reverse complement strand
GAGCGCCCGGGGCGAATCCGGCTGCTGAGCGCCGGGGGTCAGCTGCGGCGCCGTCCGGTGGCCACGGTGGGCGTGTCCGCCCTGGGCGAGGGCGGCCTGCTCGGGCTGGCGCTCGACCCGGACTTCGAGGACAACCGCTTCGTCTACCTCTACTTCACGACCGGCTCGGGCATGGTGGTCGAGCGCCGCCGCTTCGCCCGCGGCCGCCTTCGCCGCGAGGCCACGCTCGTGCGCGGCATCCGGGCAGGCCCGATACACGACAGCGGCCGCATCGCCTTCGGCCCCGACGGCCGCCTCTACATCGCCAGCGGCGACGCCGGCCAGCCGAGCCTGGCGCAGGACCGCTCCTCGCTCAACGGCAAGTTCCTGACCCTCGCCGCGCGCCAGTACCGCGGCCGCGGTGGCTGGCCGCGAGTGCTCTCGCTGGGCCACCGCAACCCGCAGGGCTTCGACTGGCAGCCTGGCAGCGGACGCCTCTACGCCAGCGAGCACGGAGACACCGGCAACGACGAGGTCAACCTGATTCGCTCCGGGCGAAACTACGGCTGGCCCGATCAGCAGGGCGAGGACCACGGCTCGGCCACCGGACCTGTCGCTCTCTACCCGGAGACGATCGCGCCGTCCGGCGCGGCCTTCGTGAGCCTGCCGGGCTCGGCCTGGAGTGGCGACCTGCTCGTTGCCGCGCTGGCCGGTGAGCAGATTCGCCGCGTCAGGCCCGGGCGCCGCGGTCCGCGCCTGGACCGGGCCCTGTTCGACGGGCGCTACGGCCGCCTGCGCACGATCGTCGAGGCACCCGACGGCTCCCTCTACGCGCTCACGAGCAATCGCGACGGCCGCGGCTCGCCCCGTGAAGGCGACGATCGCGTGCTGCGCATCGTCCCGCCGACGCCGTAGGGCCGCTTACCGTTCGCTAACGCGCAGCCTCGACGGCCCACAGAGACCGTCGCGGTGGGCATGCTCTCACCAAGCGAATGGCCTTCCTGCCCTCCCCGCCCGACGCAGGGCCCTTCAAGCCCTCGTTCTGGCGCAGCCCGCTGCGGGGCCCCTGGCTCGCCTCGTTCCTCAGCTCGGCCCTCCTGCCGTTGATCGTGATCTGCGCGCTGACCGGGTTCCTTTCGCACGCGGCCTACGACACCGACCTCGGCGAGAACGCCGTCTTCGGCGACAAGGGCGGCTTCCTCGTCGGCTCCCTGCTGGTCTTCTGCATCCGGCTGCCACGGCTTCGGCGACGATGAGGGCCATGGGCAACGGCGAGCCGCGCGGCTCGATCCTCGTGGTAGACGATGAGCCTACGATCACCGAGGTGGTCTCGCGCTACCTCGAGCGCGCCGGCTACGCCGTCCGCGTGGCGGGCGACGGCCCCGAGGCGCTGCGCCTGGCCGCGGAGTCGCGGCCCGACCTCGTGGTGCTCGACCTCATGCTTCCCGGCATGGACGGCCTCGAAGTCATGCGGCGCATCCGCGAGCCGGCCAACGGCGGCGGGCGCCGCGTGTCGGTGATCCTGCTAACCGCGAAGGGCGACCCCGGCGACCGCATCCTGGGCCTGCGCCTCGGCGCCGACGACTACGTGGCCAAGCCCTTCTCGCCGGCCGAGCTGGTGGCGCGCGTAGATGCTGTGCTGCGCCGTGTCGACCCCACCCCCGAGCGCGAGGAGCCGATCGTCTTCGACGGCCTCGAGGTCGATCCCGCGGGTCGCCGCGTGACCGTGCGTGGCAAAGAGGCCCAGCTCACCGTGCGCGAGTACGACCTCCTGGCGCATTTCGTCCGCCACCCCGGTCAGGCCTTCTCGCGCGACCAGCTGATGGATTCGGTCTGGCAGTACTCCTTCTACAGCGACACCTCGACCGTCACCGTGCACGTGCGCCGCCTGCGCGAGAAGATCGAGGAGCTGCCCTCCCAGCCGCGCTGGCTGCAGACTGTCTGGGGCGTTGGGTACCGCTTCCAGCCGTGAGCCTGACGCGCAGCCTCCTCGCCGTAGCGCTCGCCGCCAGCGCCGCCGGGGCGATCACGGCGGCGGTCTACGACGCCCGCGACGGCGCGACCACGGCGGCCCTGTTGTTGGTCTGCGGGACGCTGGTGGTCGGCCTCTCGCACATCTTCGCCCGCCGGCGCGGTCGAATGGGCTCCCTGACGCGCAAGTTCCGTGCGGGCGTGGCCCTGGCCCTGGGCCTCGTGATCGCCGAGGTGGCGGCGGTGGCGCTGTTCATGTTCGTCTCGCCCCACGACGCCTTCCTGCTGGTGGTCCTGCTGGTCTTCGCGGCCGGGCTCGCGGTCTACTCGGCCACGCTCCTGGCCCAGGGGCTAATCAGCGACATCCGCGGAGTGCGCGACGGGCTGGTGGACGTCGGCGAGGGCCGCCGTGACATTGAGATAGCCACCGGCGCCAGTGACGAGCTCGCCGAGCTTGCCGGGGCGGCCAATCACATGGTCGAGCAGCTGCGCGAGCGCGAGACCGAGCGCGACGCCGCCGAGGCCGCCCGCCGGGACCTGGTCGCGGCTGTCTCGCACGACCTGCGCACGCCGATCACCTCCATGCGCCTGCTGTCCGAGGCGCTGTCCGACGACATGGTCGACACCGGCACCCGCCGCCGCTACGAGGACCAGATGTCGGTGCACCTCGCGTCGTTGAGCGCGTTGATCGAGGACCTGTTCGAGCTCTCGCGCCTGGAGGCCGGCGACATTCAGTGGTCCATGCAGCAGGTGCACCTCGGCGAGCTGGTGGGGGAGACCGTCGAGGCGATGAACCCCCAGGCACAGGCGAACGGGGTCGCGGTGCACGCCGCAGTGCCGCCCGACCTCGCGCCGGCCCACGCCAACCCCGAGAAGCTGCAGCGGGTGCTGTTCAACCTGATCCAGAACGCCATCCGCCACACGCCGGCCGACGGCAGCGTGACGGTGGCTGCCGAGGCCAACGACCGCACCGTCGAGGTGGAGGTGGCCGACACCGGCGAGGGTGTGCCGTCGGCCGAGCGCGAGCGGGTCTTCGACCCGTTCTTCCGCGGGGGCGAGGGGGCGGCCCGGTCGGGGGAGAGCAGCGGCCTGGGCCTGACCATCAGCCGGGCGATCGTGGAGGCCCACGGCGGGATGATCTGGCTGGCCGAGTCAGACGCCGGGACCCGCGTGCGCTTCAGCCTGCCGCGCGCGGGCTGAGCAAAGAACAGCTCCCGCC
>JACCZR010000230.1 GCA_013695855.1 Thermoleophilaceae bacterium | reverse complement strand
TCGAGGGCGCGCCCCGGCCGCAGCGAGCGTCCCGCGGCCAGCGCGGGCGAGGCGAGCATGCGCGAGGCCTGCCAGGCCCGGATGGCGCGGGAGCCCAGCGCTGCCGCCCCGGCGAGCCGGGAGCCGTCGGCGTCGCCGTGGGGGACGTAGGCACTGGGATAGAAGGCGGCCAGCTCCTCTTCGCGCGCCATCGGCAGCGTGCGCCCGCTGCCACAGCTGCCGCACTCGGCCACGCCGTAGCTCCCGGGCACGCCGTGTAGGCGATCGGGCGACTCGATTCCGACCGTCCCCAGGGCCGCGCCGCAGCAGCCGCAGGCGTTCACGCGACCCTTCGCGCGTACCAGTCGGCCACCGTGCGCGCCGAGCCGGCCGCGCTCAGCCGCAGGGCGTTGTCGGCAAACCACCCCGCCGTGCGCTCGCGAAGGCCCTCGCCGCCCTCGGCCGCACGGACGATCTGCTCGGCCAGCTCACCGGGCTCGGCGCTGGGGGCGACGAACCCGTTCACGCCCTCCTCGATCAGCTCGACCGCCGCGTTGTCGGGCTCGGCCGTGGTCACGGTGGGCGTGCCCAGCGCCGCGGCTTCCACCACCACCAGGCCGTAGCCCTCGCGCTCGGAGGGCAACAGCACGCAGAGCGCCCCGGCCAGCGCCTCGGTCACCTCCTCGGGCGAGACGAACCCGGGTGCCTCCACGAACCCGCCCGCTGCCGTGGCGGCCTCGAGCACGCGCGGGCGCTCGGGCCCGTTGCCGAGGATCACCCCACGAAGGCCGGGGAGGCGCTCGCGCGCGGCGGCCACCGCGCCCGGCACCAGATGCGCGCGCTTCTCGGGAATGTGGCGCCCGGCGAATACCACGACGGGCTCGCGCCGTCCCTGCGAAGCGCGCGGCTCGAGTGGCCCGCCGTAGAGTCCGCTCAGCTCGACGGCGGGGCGCCGCAGGCCCTCGTCGGCCAGCCGCCGGGCGTGCAGGTGAGAGAAGACAAAGGCCTGCGGCGTCAGCCGCACGCACAGCCGCTGCACCAGCTGGCCGACACGCCCGCCCACCGCCCCCAGGTACACGCGCCAGTAGGCGGGGGTCCAGACCTCGAACCAGTCGACCACGATGGTGCGCCGGGCGCCGGCCAGGGCCAGTCTCGCGGCCAGCAGCGAGAAGTAGGGGAAGGCGCACAGGTGCACTGCGTCGTAGCGCCGCCGGCGCCCGGCGAGGTGGCGAAGCACGCCGAGCCCGAAGCGCAGCGGTGGCCCCACAGCCCGCCGGCCGCCCTCGGTGTAGAGCGACCCGCCCGGGGAGACCGCGACCACCCGGACGCCGGGGATCCGCGGCTCGTCGCCCGCCTCCCACTGGCGCCTGGTGAGGTAGGTCACCTCGTGGCCCGCCTCGGCCAGTTCCTCGGCCAGGCGGCCGAACCAGCGCTCGGCGCCCCCCACCGTCCAGGGAAAGAGGCAGTCGTAGACGAGACAGACGCGCAGGCCCGCCAAGCTAGCGATGCCTATCCCGTCCTGCGCGGCGGGAGGTGATGCCGACCGGCGGAGGACGATGACCTCGGTCGGTGCAACTACCATCGCGGGACGCCGGGCCGCAACTCTTCGTCGGGCCGGCTGCTGTCTGTAGACGATGAGCACTCCCGAAGTCACCCGCGAAGGCGTCCGCCACGGCGCCTCCCCGGAGCACGACGTGCTCGTGTCGGTCGTGATCCCCTGCCTCAACGAGGCGGCGAACATCCACCAGTGCGTGGCCCGCGCCCGGGCCGTGCTCTCCGAGCACGACCTGCGCGGAGAGGTTGTGGTGGCCGACAACGGCTCGGACGACGGCAGCCCGGCGCTGGCCGAGGCCGCGGGAGCCCGCGTGGTGCACGAGCCGCGCCGCGGCTACGGCAGCGCCTACCTGGCCGGGTTCGCCGCCGCCCAAGGCGAGTACATCGTGATGCTGGACGCCGACCTCACCTACGACTTCAGCGATATCCCGGGCTTCATCGAGCGCTTGGAGACGGGTGCGGAGCTGGTGATGGGCGACCGGATGGACAACATCCACCCCGGCGCCATGCCCTGGCTTCACCGCTACGTGGGCAACCCCATCCTCACCGGCGTGCTCAACCTCTTCTTTCGCACCGGCGTCAAGGACGCTCACTGCGGGATGCGCGCCCTGCGCCGTGACGTCCTCGGGCGCCTCGATCTGCGCACCACCGGCATGGAGTTCGCCTCCGAGATGGTCATCCGCGCCTCCAAGGAGGAGCTGGCGATCGAGGAGGTGCCGATCGAGTACCACCCCCGCGGCGGGGAGTCCAAGCTCTCGAGCTTCCGCGACGGCTGGCGCCACCTGCGCTTTCTGCTCGTGCACAGCCCCACGCACCTGTTCATCGTGCCCGGCGGGGTGATGTTCCTCATCGGCGCGCTGGTATCGCTCACGGTCGTCGCGCAGATTGACGTGTTCGGGCGCCAGTGGCAGCTGCACACCCTGGTGGCGGGCGCGCTGCTGGCCGTGGTCGGCGTGCAGGTGGTGGCGCTGGGCCTGTGCGCCCACGCCTACGGCACCTACTTCATGGGCGAGCGCGACCCGTGGTTCGACCGCATGCGCGCCCGCTTCCGGCTCGAGCACGGTCTGCTGCTCGGGGCCGCGGTGCTCTTCGCCGGCGCGGTGGTGGGTGTGGTGATCTTCGTCGCCTGGGCCCAGCGGGGCTTCGGGGAGCTGTCCGAGCAGCGCCTGGCGGTGCTCGCGGCGATGCTCGCCATCGTCGGCGTGCAGATCGTCTTCTCCTCCTTTCTCATCTCCATCCTCGGCCTGCGCCGAGTTCGGTAGCCAGACTCCCGGCATGACCGAGGTGGTCGCCTGGCTGGTGTTTCCGGCTGTCCTGGTCGTGCTCGGGCTCGGCTGCGGCCTGCTCGTCGAGCGCGCGAGCGGACGGCGGCTCCCGGGGGTCCTGCTGCTGCCTCTCGGGCTTGCCCTGATCGCGGTGGTGGCCGACCTGCTCACGCGGCTCGACGCCACGGCGGAGGCCGCCATGCCCGCCGTGGTGGTGCTTGCGCTGCTCGGGGCACTGGTCTCGGCGAAGCGGGTCCGCGGCGTGCGCGTCGACCTCTGGGCGGTCGCCGCCGGCCTCGTGCCCTTCGTGGCGCTCTTGGCTCCGGTCGTCTCGAGCGGCGCGGCGACCTTCACCGGCTACACCATCCTGGACGACTCCTCGGTGCACTTCACCCTGATCGAGCAGGTCTTCGCGCGAGGGCACGGCTTGGGGCCCGGCGTCTCGTCCTTCACCACGGCGGCCAAGGCCTACCTGGCGACCGACTACCCGCTCGGCGCCGACCTCCCGCTGGGGGTGGGCTGGCGGGTGGTGGGCGGCGACGTCGGCTGGCTGTTCCAGCCCTGGCTCGGGCTGATCCTCGCCTCGGTCGCCCTCTCGGTGTACGGCCTGCTGGAGCCCACCGCAATCACGCGATGGCAGCGCGCGCTGGTCGCGGGAGTCACCGCGCAGCCGGGACTGCTGTACGCCTTCGGGCTGCAGGGGAGCGTGAAAGAGCTCGCGACCGTGTGGATCCTCACCCTCGTCGTGGCCCTGGCGCTGCCCTACCTGCGCGAGCCCGGCCGGGTCCTCGGCGCGATCCCGCTCGCGGTGGCCCTCGCCGCGGGGCTGGTGGTGCTGAGCCTCGCCATCGTGCCCTGGCTCGGGGTGCCCCTGGCCGCCACGGCGGTGCTCGCGGTGGTGCGCGCACCCGGGAGCCGGCTCTCGGTCGCTTGCAGCCTCGGCGTCGGGGCGGCCCTCGCCGGGCTGCTGGCCCTCCCGGCCCTGGTGGGCAGCTTTACGTTCGCGCGCGTGGCATCCGGGGTGCTGACCAAGACCGCCGACCTCGGCAACCTCGGCGGTCCCCTCGACCCGCTTCAGATCGCCGGCATCTGGCCTCGTGGCGACTACCGGCTGGCGCTCGTGCACCACCGGGCGCTCGTCTACCTGCTCATCGCGCTCGCGGCGTTGGCCGCCGTTGGGGGAGCCGTGTGGTTGGTGCGTCGCAGGAGGGTCGAAGGGCCCGCCCTGCTGGCCCTCGGCGCGGCGGTGAGCGTCCTCTTCCTCCTGCGCCAGGGCTCTCCCTACGCCGACGCCAAGACCCTGGCAGTGGGCTCGCCCGCCGTCACGCTGCTGGCGCTCCTGGGCGCGGCGGCCCTGTTCAACCACCCCCGGCGAGCAAGCCGGATCGCCGGAGCCGGGCTCGCCGCCGTCGTGATCGGGGGCATCGTCTGGACCAACGCGCTCGCCTACCGCCTGACCACCCTCGCGCCTCGCGACCGCTTCGAAGAGCTCGCCGACGTCGGAGACCGGCTCGCGGGACGGGGCCCCACCCTGCTCGACGAGTACGACGAGCACGCCAAGCACCTCCTGCGCCGGGCCGACGGGGCGAGCTCCCCCGAGACCTCTCACCGCTACCCCGACCTTCAGACGGCTCGGGAGGAGACCTCGTACAAGCAGGTCCACGACCTCGACCGCATGGACTGGCGCTACGTGAGGAGATTTCCCCGCATCGTCCTGCGCCGCTCGCCGTCGGCAAGCCGGCCGCCCTCCGGCTACGAGCTGGAGTGGTCGGGCCGCTACTACGAGGCCTGGCGGCGCGTTGCCCTCGACGGGCAGGTGATCGCCCACGTCGCGGGGGGGAGCCAGGTCTCGCCCGAGCCGCGGTTGACGTGCCGGCGGATCCAGGCCATCGGGCGCCGAGCGCAAGCTCGCGGCCACGAGCTGCGCTACGCCTCGCGCGCTCACCTGGCCCTGTTCGCGCCGGCGCGGGCGCCCGTTCGCCCCTCGTGGAGCCGAGACTCGTTCGACAGGGCGGCGCTGCGCTCAATCGGAGAGGGCACGGTGCGCGGCCGGATCGCCCTGGAGCGCGATGGCCGCTACCGGGTCTGGCTGGGCGGGTCCTTCGCCCGTTCCTTCGAGTCCCGGATCGACGGCCGCGCCGCGGGGGAGGTGGGCTACGAGCTTGCATGGCCGGGCCACTATTTCGAGCTCGCCAGCGCCGGCCTGTCCGCCGGCGAGCACGCGATCGAGCTGACCAGCCCCGGCGGCGACCTGCGCGGGGGCGACGGATATCAGGGCGGCCTCCTGTCGAACCTGGTGCTCGCGACCGCCCGGCCGGACCGCAGCGTCCACCGGCTCGACCCCAGGCGGGCGCGCAGCCTGTGTGGACGCGAGCTCGACTGGCTCGAGGTCGTCAGGCGGTAGGCGTCAGCCGCTCTGCTTGCGCGGGACCCCGCGGCCGAGCTGCTCGAGGTCGGAGTCGACCATCAGCTCGATCAGCTCGCGGAAGCCGGTCTGTGGCCGCCAGCCCAGCTTCTCGTGAGCCTTGGCGTAGTCGCCGATGAGGTGCTCGACCTCGGCGGGCCGAAGGAAGCTCGGATCGAGGCGCACGTAGCGCTCGGGGTCGAGCCCGACCCGCTCGAAGGCCACGTCGACCAACTCGCGGACGCTGTGGGCCTCGCCCGTGGCGATCACGAAGTCGTCGGGCTCGTCCTGTTGGAGCATGAGCCACATTGCCTCGACGTAGTCACGGGCGTAGCCCCAGTCGCGCTCGGCGTCGAGGTTGCCGAGGGCCAGCTCGTCCGCCAGCCCCAGCTTGATGGCCGCGGCGGCGTGGGTGACCTTGCGGGTGACGAACTCGAGCCCGCGGCGGGGCGACTCGTGGTTGAAAAGTATCCCTGAGCAGGCAAAAAGGTCGTACGACTCACGATAGTTGACCGTGATGAAGTGCCCGTAGCACTTGGCCACCCCGTAGGGGCTGCGCGGGTAGAACGGGGTCGACTCGCGCTGGGGGACCTCGAGCACCTTTCCGAACATCTCGGACGAAGAGGCCTGGTAGAAACGCGCGTCGGGGGCGGCCTCGCGCATGGCCTCGAGCATGCGGGTCACGCCGGCGCCGGTGAACTCCGCGGTGAGCACGGGCTGGCTCCACGAGGCGGCCACAAAGGACATCGCGGCGAGGTTGTAGATCTCGTGCGGATTGCACGCGCGCAGCACGTCGCCCAGCGACCGCTGGTCGAGCAGGTCGCCGGTGTGCAGCACGAGGTCGTCGCGGATGTGCTCGAGGCGCTGGAAGGTCTCCGTGGAGGCCCTGCGGACCATGCCGTGCACCTCGTAGCCCTTCTCGAGGAGCAGGTCGGCGAGGTAGGAGCCGTCCTGACCGGTGATGCCCGTCACGAGTGCTCTTCTGGGCTGGGTCAAGCCGTGGAACCTAACGGGTCAGCGCGAGGCGGCCACCGCGTAGAGCGGCTCGCGGTGGCGGTCGGCTTCCACGTTGCCCACCCCACCGGGGTGAAAGACGAAGGCCGAGGGAAAGCCGGCCTCCCGCAGCAGGGCGATGAGGGTCTCGGGGAAGACCGGACGGCGGCGGGCGGGATCCGCCCAGAAGGTCTTCAGCGCGGCCACGGAGTGGGGGTTGGCGCTGCTGAGGACGAACACGCCCTCCGGGCGCAGCGCCCGTCCCGCGGCTTCCACCAGCTCGAGGAGCTCCTGCTCGGCGAGCTCCTCCACGAGCTCGAGGGCCAGGACCCCGCCGAGCGAGCCCTCAGCGGCCTCCCCGAGCTCGCCGAGCCCTCCGCTGCGGTGCTCGTGGCCGGCTGCCTCGAGCGGCTCCGCGGCGTCCCGGGCTCCCGGGCCCAGCGTGAGGAC
>JACCZR010000217.1 GCA_013695855.1 Thermoleophilaceae bacterium | reverse complement strand
CGGCCAGCGCGCCGGCCAACACCCGGGCCTGGTCGTACCCGCGCTCGCGCAGCCGGGCACGCGACAGCGGAACGGGCACGAGAGCACCCTGCAGCAGGCCGTCGGGTGCCCCGGCGGCCATCGCTGCCGCCAGCTCGTCGGCCAACCCCCTGGCGCCGCGGAACTTCAGTCCGCGCACGAGCGCGCGGGCGGGGCCCTGGTAGGCCACCGGCGCCCACGCCGGCAGCTCCAGGATCGGCTCGACCTCGGAGGCTGCCCAGCGCAGCCTCCCGCGGCATCCGCGGCAGAGCGACCGCCCGCCGCCGGCAGCGGCACCGCAGCTCCAACACAGTGCAGGGGCGAGCAGCGAGAGGGGCACGGCCTCGACCTTGGCAAAGACCCTGTCACGGCACAACGCGCCCCTGCAACAATCGAGCCGTGGGCCGGCACCTGGGCCCGGAGGGTCGGCCGGCTACAGCTCCTCGAGCGGGCGCAGGTTCGCCGGAATGTCCGCATGGCCGGCGATCGCGCCGATCAAGATCGACTCGTCGGCCAGCTGAGCACCCGGCAGGATGATCGAGTCCCGGACCGAGGAGCCGGCGCCCACGCGCGCGCCGTCGCCGATCACCACGCGGCCCATCAACCGCACGCCCTCGCCGATCTCGCACCCCTCGCCGATCCACACCGTTGCGTCGATCACCTCGACGTGCTCGGGGACCGCAGCGCCGGAACCCACCTCGAGCACCAAGTCGCCGGCGAGCATGTCCCAGGTGCCGTCGCGCAGCTCGGCGAGCGAGCCTACGTCGTTCCAGTAAGACGTGGTCTCGTGGATGAAGAAGGGGACGTCGTTGTCGAGCAGGACGGGGAAGACATCGGCGGCCCAGTCCACCGGGTCGTCGTCGGGGAAGTAGTCGAAGATCTCGGGCGAGAAGCAGTAGATGCCGCAGTTGGCCAGGTCCGAGAGCGCCTCGGCGGGCTCGGGCTTCTCTTGGAAGCCCGTTATGCGCCCGTCCTCGCCGTGGACCACGACTCCGTACTCCGTCGTGTCGCGAACCTTCTTGACCGTCAGGGTCCCGATGCCGCCCGAGGAGCGATGGCGAGAGAGCAGCTCATTGAGGTCGAGGTCGGTGAGGGCATCGCCCGAGACCACCACGACCGGCTCGTCGCCGAAGAAGTCGGCCACGTTGCGCACGCCTCCGGCGGTGCCCAGCAGCTCCTCCTCGAAGCGGTAGGCCAGCCGATCACCGAAGTAGTCACGGATCGTGTCCGGGTAGTAGTGGACGTTCGCGATCAGCTCGTCGAAGCCCTGGCGCTCGAGCATGCCCACGATGTGGGCCATCACGGGGCGGTCGAGCACCGGCACCATGGGCTTCGGTATCTCGAACGTGAGCGGCTTGAGGCGGGTACCGAGCCCCGCCGCGAGGACCATCGCCTTCATCGCCCGGAGAAGCTAGCGGAGACCCTGTCGGCGTCGGTCACTGGACGTCGCCGGCCGTAGCGTGCCAGCGCGTAACCCTCAGGCCCAGGAGGTCAGGTAGCGGCGCTGGCCCTCGGTCAGCTCGTCTATCTCCACCCCGAGGGCGGCCAGCTTGAGCCGGGCCACCTCGTCGTCGAGCTCGCGCGGCACCGGCAGCACCTTCGGCTCGAGCTTCCCCTCGTGGCGCACCAGGTGCTCCACTGCCAGAGCCTGCAGGGCGAAGCTCACGTCCATGACAGAGGCGGGGTGGCCCTCGGCCGCCGAGAGGTTGACCACGCGCCCGCGGGTCAGCAGGTGCAGGCGGCGGTCGCCGAGGTCGAACTCCTCCACCAATGGGAGCACCTGCCGCACCGGGGCCACCGCCAGCTCAGTCAGGCCGTCCAGGTCGACCTCCACGTCGAAGTGGCCGGCGTTGGCCAGGATGGCGCCGTCCTTCATGCGCTTGAAGTGCTCGGCCCTGAGGACCGCGCGGGAGCCGGTGACCGTCACGAAGAGGTCCCCGCGCTCGGCGGCGTCGAGGATCGGCATGACCTCGAAGCCGTCCATGCGCGCCTCCAGCGCTCGGAAGGCGTCGACCTCGCACACGATCACCGCGGCCCCCGCCCCCCGGGCGCGCTCGGCCACTCCCTTGCCCGCGAAGCCGTAGCCCAGCAGCACCAGAGTGTGGCCGGCGAGGAGGATGTTGGTGGCGCGAAGGATCCCGTCGAGCGCCGACTGGCCGGTGCCGTGACGGTCGTTGAAGGTGCGCTCCGTGCGGGCCTCGTTGAGCGCGAGGATCGGGTAGCGCAGGCCACCCTCGTCGGCGAGGTGACGCAGGCGCACGATGCCGGTGGTCGTCTCCTCCGTGCCGCCCAATGCCGTCTGGCCGGCAGCGTTGACCGCGGTGACCAGGTCGGCCCCGTCGTCGAGGGTGATCTGCGGCTCGGCCTTCACCAGCGCCTTCACGTGGGCCACGTAGTCCTCCACGCTCTCGCCACGGGCAGAGCTGACGGCGATGCCACCGCCGTCGAGGGTCTCGACCACGTCATCCTGCGTGGACAGCGGGTTGGCCGCCGCCAGCCGCACCTCGGCACCGCCGCGGGTCAGCGCGCGGGCCAGCGCCGCGGTCTCGGCGGTCACGTGCAGGCAGGCGGCCACGCGGATGCCGTCGAGCGGCCGCTCTGCCTCGAAGCGCTCGGCGATGGAGCGGAGGACCGGCATCCGGCCCTCCGCCCAAGCAATTCGCTCCGCGCCCCGGGTCGAGACCTCAGCCACGCCCTAATAGCTCCAGCGCGCTCGCGGGGCCCTCTGGCAAGGACGCAGGTCGCGAAGCGTGCTCCCCGCACGTGAGCGATCGAGGATGCCGCCAGAGGGCCCCGCGTGCGTGCTGGTGCTAGTAGCGGTAGTGATCTGTCTTGTAGGGGCCTTCGACGGGCACGCCGATGTAGGCCGCCTGGTCGGGGGTGAGCTTCGTCAGCTCGACGCTGAGCGCGTCGAGGTGCAGGCGCGCCACGCTCTCGTCCAGGTGCTTGGGCAGGACGTGCACGCCCATCTCGTACTCGTCGGCCTTGCCGTAGAGCTCGATCTGAGCGAGCACCTGGTTTGTGAACGAGTTCGACATCACGAAGCTCGGGTGGCCCGTGGCGTTGCCCAGGTTGAGCAGCCGGCCCTCCGAGAGCAGGATGATCGAGTGGCCGTCGGGGAACTGCCACTCGTCGACCTGCGGCTTGATGTTGACCTTCTCGATGCCCTCGATGTTGGTGAGGCCGAGCACGTCGATCTCGTTGTCGAAGTGGCCGATGTTGCCCACGATGGCCTGGTGCTTCATCCGGCTCATGTGGTCCGCCGTGATGATGTCCTTGTTGCCCGTGGTGGTGACGAAGATGTCCGCCGTCTCCACGACTGACTCCAGCGTCTTGACCTCGTAGCCCTGCATCGCCGCCTGCAGCGCGCAGATGGGGTCGATCTCGGTGATGGTCACCCGCGCCCCCTGGCCGCGCAGCGACTCCGCGCAGCCCTTGCCCACGTCGCCGAAGCCGCAGATGACCGCGGACTTGCCGGAGATCATCACGTCCACGGCGCGGTTGATTCCGTCCACCAGGGAGTGGCGACAGCCATAGAGGTTGTCGAACTTCGACTTGGTGACCGAGTCGTTGACGTTGATGGCCGTGAACAGCAGGGTGCCGTCGCGGTGCATCTCGTTCAGGCGCAGGACGCCGGTGGTGGTCTCCTCGGTCACGCCCTGGACGCTCTCGCCGATCTTGGTGAAGCGCTCGTTGTCTTCTTCGAGCGAGGCCTGGAGGTAGCGCAGGATGACCTGGAACTCCTCGTTGTCCGCGCCCTCGGGGTCGGGCACCGCGCCGGCACGCTCGAACTCGGCGCCCTTGTGAACGTAGAGCGTGGCGTCGCCGCCGTCGTCGAGGATCATGTTCGGCTGCCCGCCGTCAGGCCAGCGGAAGGTCTGGTCGATGCACCACCAGTACTCGTCGAGGGTCTCGCCCTTCCATGCGAAGACGGGGACGCCGGAGGCGGCGATCGCCGCGGCGGCGTGGTCCTGGGTCGAGAAGATGTTGCAGGACGCCCAGCGCACCTCGGCGCCGAGGGCCACGAGCGTCTCGATGAGCACCGCCGTCTGGATGGTCATGTGCAGGGACCCGACGATGCGGGCGCCGGCCAGCGGCCGGCTGTCGGCGTACTCCCTGCGGGTGGCCATCAGGCCGGGCATCTCGTGCTCGGCAAGACGGATCTCGTTGCGACCGTAGTCGGCCAACTCGATGTCGGCGACCTTGTAGTCGGCGGTACTCCCGGTAACTCGGGTGGCGGCGGTGGCGGTCGGGGTGGCGGCGGTGCTCATAGCTCTCCTGTGTTCGTGGTCATGTGGCGGCCAGTAGCGCCTGGTGCTTGCGCTGCTCCCAGCCCAGCCAGTCCTCGGAAGCGACGCCCTGAGGGCGCTCAGGCTCAGACTCGAGCCAGCTCTCCAGCGACCGGCGCAGATCGGACTCGCGGCGCAGACGTGCCGCGAAGGCCACGTCGGACAGCCCGCAGTCGAAGCCCTCCAGCAGCTCGCGCAGGGTGCGCAGGCGCTGGAGCTCTCCGGGGCCGAACACTCGGTAGCCGGCCGGCGTGCGCTCCGGATCGACGAGACCACCGCGCTCCAGGTAGCGCAGCATCCGAGGCGACCAGCCGGTTAGCTCGGCCGCCTGATGGATGGTCAGGCCGTCCATACGGGCCAAACCTTACCAAGCTTGTGTCAAGGTTTATCGAAGCTGCGGTGCCCGCCCGCCCAACGCTCGGGCTGCGCTCTCGCCGGTTGGGGTTGTGCGTCAGCCGCCGAGCTCGGCCTTGAAGCGCTCGATGGCCTCGACCGGGGTGGGGTCGACGCCCTCGAGCACCGCCAGATAGAGGCTCACCAGGTCGCCGAGCAGCACGAGTGAGAGCACCCGCTCGAAGGGGGTCTCGCCATGCGCGTCCACCAGCGCGCAGGGAGCGCCCGTGTCGCGGGCCAGCTTCGCCGTCAACTCCACACGCCGCCTCACCCGCGGGTGCTGGTCCGCGTTCTCGAGGAAGACCGCCGACAGCGGCGCCAGCCCGCGCCCGCGCTCCCAGCCGCAGATCTCGTTGTGGTTGGCCTCGGGAAGAGCGCAGGCGTAGGCCGCGGTCTTCGCGTTTTCGTTTATCTGCGTCTTCCAACGCACCGCGGGAGCCAGCGTGGGGCCGGCGCCGTGCACGATCGGCACGGTGCCGTGCAGCTTGCGGGCCACCTCGGCGGCCCGGGAGGCAGTCGACCCGGGGCCCCACTCGTCGCTGAGCCCACGAAGCAGCGGCTCGGCCTGCTCGATCTCCCCCCGCAGCGACGGCGCGACGTTGCACGAGGCGGCCACGGCCAAGGCCCCGACCACCATGTAGATCACCGCTGCGCGCGGCTGCATGCCCGAGGGGATTCCGATCACGGGAACGCCGTCCTCGCGAGCCATCGCCGCCAGGCTGCCGCCGGTGGTGATCACGGCGCGCTGCGCGTCGGCCACGCGGGCAGCTTCGTAGCAGGCCAGGGTCTCCTCGGTCTCGCCCGAGTAGCTCGAGCACAGCACGAAGACATCGGAGGTCAGCCAGCCGGGCGGGTCGTAGCCGCGCAACACGTGGAGGGGACGCGTGGCGCGATCGCCGAGGACGGCGTTCGCGAGATCGGCGCCGACGGCCGAGCCGCCCATGCCGCACACCAGCAGCCCGCCCGGTGCCTCGGCCGCGGGCAGGCCGGCCGACTCAGTGCGCCACAGGGCGTCCTCGAGCTGCAACGGCTGCGAGACGACATCCGCCAGCAGCCCGGCGGCGTCGACGCGCTCGATCGTTGGCGGATCCAAGTCGCTCATCCGACCTTCTCCCCCGGCTCCACCCGTGCGCCGGCTTCGACCAGGCCGCGCGGCGCCACGCGCGCGTTCGCGCCCACCAGCGCGCCCGGCTCCACGCGCGCGCCCTGGCCCACCTGCACCCGCTCGGCCAGCACGCTCTCCCGGATCTCGCAGTCGGCGCCCACCACAACGCCATCGTGAAGCACCGAGCGCTCCACCGCCGAGTCGCTGCCCACCGAGCAGTGGGCTCCAAGCACGCTCTGGGGTCCGATGTGGGCTCCGGCTGTCAGGCAGCCGGCGCCGATCAGCGAGCCCGTCTCGTCGCGCGGGGGCAGGGCGCTCTTCGGGCGTCCGCTCAGCAGGTCGTAGGTAGCCTCCAGGTAGCGCTCGGGTGTGCCGATGTCCACCCAGTAGCCCTCCGCTGGCCAGCCGTGCAGTCCATGGCCGATCAGACTCGGGAATACCTCGCGCTCAAAGGAGACCGGACGGCCGGCGGGGATGATGTCCTCGACCACCGAGCGCTGCAGCACGTAGGCACCGGCATTGATGCGGTTGGTGGGCGCCGGCCCCGGCGACTTCTCGAGGAAGGCCTCGACCCAGCCGCGCTCGTCCGTGGGCACCACCCCGTAGCTGGAGGTGTCCTCGACGGCAGTCAGCGCCAGCGTGGCGCTCGCTCCCGCGCGCCGGTGGGCGTCGAGCTCGGCGCTGAGGTCCATGTCGGTGAGTACGTCGCCGTTGAGCACCAGCAGACGCTCCTCGAGCAGTCCCTCGTCGAGAGCGAGGCGGACCGGGCCGGCGGTGCCCAGCGGCTCAGGCTCGGTCACGTAGCGTAGGCGCACGCCCTGGTAGATGTCCCCCAAGACGCGGTGCACACCGTCGGAGAGGAAGCCGCAGGAGAGGATCACCTCGTCGACCCCGTGGCCGCGTAACCAGTCGAGCATGAAGGTGAGGAACGGGCGCCCGGCGAGGGGCATCACCGGCTTGGGCACGGTGCGGGTGAGCGGTCGCAGGCGGGTGCCCTCCCCGCCGGCCAGCACGAGAGCCTGCACTAGCGGCCGATGCCTTCGTAGCGGAAGCCGGCCGCCACGAGCGCTTCGCGGTCGAGGAAGTTACGGCCGTCCACGATCACGGGCACCCGCATCCGCTGGTGGACGTCCACCCAGTCCAGCTCGGCGAACTCCGGCCACTCGGTAACCAGCACGGCCCCGTCGGCACCCTCGAGGGCCTCGAGCGCCGAGTCGGTGATCGTCGCGCCGCCCAGCATCTCCCTGGCGCCATCCGCCGCTACCGGGTCGAACACGCGCACGTTGGCGCCCTCGCCCTGCAGCCGGGCCGAGAGCACAAGGCTGGTGGCCTCGCGCACGTCGTCGGTATTGGGCTTGAAGGCCAGGCCCAGCAGGGCGATCTCCTTGCCTGCGAGCGAGCCCAGATGCTTCTGAAGCTTGCCGATGGTGCGCCGCTTCTGAAGCTCGTTGACCTCGACCACGGCGGTGAGCAGCTGGAAGTGGTAGCCCGTGTTGCCGGCGAGCTGCTTGAGGGCGCTGACGTCTTTCGGGAAACAGGAACCGCCGAAGCCGATGCCCGCCTGCAGGAACTTGGGCCCGATTCGGTCATCGAGCCCCATGCCGCGGGCCACCTCGGAGACGTCGGCGCCCAGCTCCTCCGAGACGTTCGCGATCTCGTTTATGAACGAGATCTTGGTTGCCAGGAAGGCGTTGGAGGCCAGCTTGACCATCTCGGCGCTGGCCACGTCGGTGCGGACCACCGAGGTGCCGAGCGGCTCGTAGAGAGCCTGCACGCGGTCGGCGAAAGGCTCGGACTCGGAGTCCGCCCCGATCACCACGCGGTCGGGGTGCATGAAGTCCTTGATCGCCGAGCCCTCCTTGAGGAACTCGGGGTTGGAGACGTAGCCCACGCCTCCGAAGCGGCGACGGATGGAGCGGCCGGTGCCGACTGGCACCGTGCTCTTCATGACGATCGCGTGGCCCACCGAGCCGCCCAGCTCGGCGATCACGGCCTCTACGCGCGAGAGGTCGGCGTCGCCCGAGTAGGTGGGCGGCGTGTCCACGCAGCAGAAGAGCAGCGAGGCATTGTCGAGCACCTCGCCGATGTCCGTGGTGAAGCGCAGCCGCTCGGCGTTCCCGCGCACCAACTCCGACAGCCCGGGCTCGTGCATCGGGACCTCGCCGCGCGAGAGCGACTCGACCTTCTCGGGGAGGATGTCGCGTGCGTAGACGTGGTGGCCGAGATCGGCGAAGCAGGCAGCCGTGCACAGGCCGACCCAGCCGACACCGATGACTCCTATGGGCTCCTTCTCGGGCATGACGAAACGGGCCAGGCTAGTGGAGGGGCGAAGCCTGGAGCGCCCTACAGCGCCTTGGTCGAACGCGCGATGCCCAGCATCTCGCGTTCGGAGAGCGACTGCAGGAGGGTGTTGGAGACCCAGTAGACGGCCTTGCGTGTTCGCCAGGCCACGAGCCGCAGGCGATCGCCATCGTAGTGGAGCTCGTAGGTGCGCTTCCCGACCCGGCGCTTCTCGGACGGGTTCTCGAGGATGGGAGCATCCCTCCAGCGAGTGGCCTGCAGGCCGTAGTACTCGCCCACGCGACCGCGTTTGATCACCATGCGATAGCTGGCGTAGCTGCGTCCGCTTCGGGTCCTGAGGCGGTAGACGCGCGGCGGCCCGGCGAACAGCGAGCCGCGCAGGCGCACCGTCGGATACACCACCGGCAGGCCCTTGCCGGCGCCCTGCTGGATGGCCTGCAGCGCCTGGTCGCGGCCCGCCGCCTCGGTGTCCTCGAGGTTCATGCTGCCCCCTCCGCCCGAGCGCTTGCGCTTGCGGGCGCCCTTGGGGCGAAGCTCACCCCGCGGCCCAGGCGTCTCCTCCACGCCCAGGAACTGCTTGGCGAGCTTACGCACGCTCGTCGAGTCCGCCGTGACGAAGCTGGCGCCGATCTTGCCCTCGAAGTGAACCTCGCGCACCGGCTGGTCGATGGAGCCCACCGCGAGCTTGACGATCCTCAGGACCTCGGCGCGGTTGCGAATGTCCGACGACGTGTACTTGCCGAAGATCTTGACCAGCTTGCCGCGGTCCTCGATCAGCCTGCCCACGCCGACCTGCTGCTTGGCCTGGCGCAGGAAGTCCTGTTGACGGGCCGAGCGCACGAGATCGTTGTCCTCGTAGCGGAAGCGCACGTACTGCAGCGCCTCGCGGCCGCACAGGCGCTGGTAGCCCGCCGGGACGTTGATGTAGGCGAACTGCGCGGTGTTGTTGAAATAGCGGCGGTCGACGTCGGTGTAGACGCAGCCCAGCGCGTTCACTCCCGCGTAGAAGCTGCGGAAGTCGACGTTGATCACGTGGTTGATGCGCAGGCCGGTCAGCTCCTTCACGGTGTTCAGCGTGAGGCGCGGGCCGCCTTTCTCGTAGGCCGCGTTGATCTTGTCGGTGCCGTGGCCCGGGATCTGGACCTTGAGGTCGCGGGGCAGCGACATCAGCGCCGTGGCCTTCTTCTTGGGGTCCAGGCGCACGAGGATGATCGTGTCCGAGCGCGCGTCGGTGGCGGCGCCTTCGACGTTGCCCTTCGGGCGCTTGTCCGAGCCCAGCAGCATGATCGTCTGGGGCTTGCCCGGCTCGGTCTTGGCGACGTCGGTTCCCAGCTTGAGCTCGGGCTGCACGCGCAGGGCGTTGACCACCCGGTCGACTTCACGGAAGGCCGCGACCGCGGTGGCCGAGGCCGAGGCGAAGATCACCAGCGCCGCGCCGAGCGCCAGGCGCTTCCACAGGCTCGGGCGTTTCTCGTCTCCGAACGCCATCAGCGAGCCTCCATCAGGCGATCCTAAGCCGCGGCGAGGCCGGACCCGGCTCGCTCACCCGCTCCCCGACCACCCCGACGAACTCCACGAGCGCGTGGCGGTAGCGCTCGAGCGAGGCAACCGAGACCCACTCCTCGGGCCCGTGGTGACCCCCGCCCACCGGGCCGAACTCGATCGCGGGCACCCCGGCGTCGAGGAACGAGACCGCGTCCGAGGAGCCGTGGCGCCCGACCGAGATGCTCTCGCCGGCTGCGGGGGCAACGCGGGCGAGTGCCTCGGCGAGGGCGGCGACGTAGGGGTCCTCGCGCGAGACCACGGCGGGCGAGCGGCGGAAGGTCTTGACCACCGTCACGTCGGGCAGCTCACATACCGCAGCGAGAATCGCCTCGGGGTTCTGATCGGGCAGGTAGCGCACGTCGACGTCGATCGTGCACACGTCGGGAACCTTGTTGAGGGCGTCCCCACCGATGATGCGCCCGAGATTGATCGACGGTCGGTCGAAGAGGTCGGAGGACTCGCGGGCAAAGGGCAGCGCCTCGATCAGCCGGAAGCTGTCGAGCGCCTTGAGAACTGCGTTGTCGCCCTCCCACGGGGTCGAGCCGTGGGCGGCCTTGCCCCTCACCTCGATGCGCATGGCCAGCACCCCCTTGGCCTGCACGCCGATCCGCAGGTCCGTGGGCTCGCCCGTGATGGCGAAGTCACCCACGTAGCCCTGTTCGATGAGGTGGTCCGAACCCCTGTTCTGCTCCTCCTCGGACTCCTCGTCCGAGACGCAGACGAAGTGCACCCTCACGGCGTCCTGGCCGGCGAGGTCGCGCGTTGCGCACATCATCGCCGCGAGGCCCCCCTTCATGTCGTAGGCGCCGCGACCGATGAGGCGGTCGCCCTCCAGGCGCGGCTCGAACTGCTCGGGGTGGCCGGGCACCACGTCGAGGTGCCCGTGCAGCACCAGGGTGGGCCCGCTCGGGGCGCCCACGGTCGCGGCCAGCACGGGGCGGCCGTTGTGGTTGGTCCCGGTCACCTCTACGTCACGGGCCTCGAGCCAGCCCTTCACGAACCCGGCGGCCGAGCCGATGCCCTCCAGGGTCGATGTGTCGTAGGTGACGAGGCGCTCGCAGGTTGAGCGCTCGTCCATCGCCACGCGAGGTTAGAAGATCGAGCGTGCGGGGTGCTTCAGTCCTCCAACCGGGCCTGTTCGAGGTCGAGGTCGCGCTCCATGGCGCGGAAGGTGTCGCCCGTGACCTCGTTGCGGTCGGCCAGCTCGATGAGCGCGTCGCGCTCGGCCTGAAGGAGCTCACGGCGGACGTTGCGGGCGGCCGCGTGGAGCTTGGCGCTGGGGGCGTCGCCTTCGCCGGTGTCCACCTCGTCGCGCAGCTGGGCCGCCCGCATCTCGAACTCCTCGCGGGCGCGCGCGAGTGCCTTCTCGGGCACGCCGTCCTCCTCGGCAAGCTCGTCTGCGCGGCGCAGCGCGGCGTCGAGCACCTTGAGCCGGACCTGCACGTCGTGCTCGTCGGGCTCGTCGCCAGACTCGAGTCCCAGCCTGCGGATCAGCGGGGCCATGCCCAGCGCGGGCAGCACCAGGGTGATCACCACGGCGCCGAAGGCCACGAACAGCAGGGTGCCGCGTTCGGGAAAGGGACCGCCCTCGACGGTCATGGGGATCGAGAGCACCGCTGCCACCGAGACGGCGCCACGCATCCCGCCGCCGGCCACCAACACCAGCTCACGGCCCGACAGCAGCTGACGCGGGCGCCACTTGCCCGAGCGCACCGCCTCGGGCAGGGCGGCAAAGTACGGTGTGCTGAGGACCCACGCCACCCGCACGCCGAGCGTGACCGCTGCGACGGCCAGCGTCGTCGCGATCAGGTTGCCGAGGCCCGTGGTGTCCTCGGCGTCGAGCACATCGGCGAACTGGAGCCCGATGAGCAGGAACAGCATCGACTCGGCGAAGAACTGGAGCGGCTCCCAGAAGGCGAGGCTGCGCATCCGCGTGGACGGAGCGATCTCGCGCGGCGACCGACGGCCCATGACCAGACCCGCAACCACGGCGGCGAGGATCCCCGAGACACTGAGGCGGTCGGCCGCGAGAAAGGCTCCGTAGCCGGTGAGCACCGAGATCGCGATTTCCACGTCTGGCTGGTCGAGGCGCCGGCGAAGCTGGGATGCCAGCCACCCCACCGCCCCGCCCATGGCGATCCCCCCGACGACGATCCCGACGAATTCGCCGGTCGCCGAGCCGAGGGCGAATCCCGCGGCGCCCACCGTCCCGAGCGCCACCTGCAAGGCGCTGAGGCCGGTGCCGTCGTTTACGAGGCTCTCTCCCTCGAGAATCGCGCTCACCCGCTCCGGGGCGCCCAGGCCGCGGATGACCGAGGTGGCGGCCACTGGGTCGGTCGGGCCCAGGACGGCGCCCAGCACGAAGGCGACCTCCCACGGGATGCCGGCCACCACGTGGGCGGTCACGGCGACCGCGGCGACCGTGGCCAGCACCAGCCCGATGGCCAGGAAGCCGACCGGACGTGCGACGAAGCGGAAGTCCTCGGCGGCGAAGCGGAAGGCCGACGGATAGAGGATCGCCGGCAGGAAGACCAGGAAGATCAGCTCAGGCGAGATCTGGACGTCCGGCGCGAATGGCAGCAGCCCGATGACCAGGCCGCCCAGCACGAGCGCCACGGCGTGAGGCACCCGCCGCCGCTCGGCGGCCAGCGCCAGCAGGACCACGGCCGCCAAGAGCAGAATGAAGAAGTCGACCTCACGCATCGCGGGTCAGTTCTAGCGGGGGCACCCTCGCGCCGGCCGCCCTCCGCCCCGGGCGGCGCATAATGTGCGGTCGTGGCCATCGTGCGGCGCCCGGCGCCGGAACTGGATGGGGAGGGCTCCGGCCGAAGGCCGGGTGTGGGGGGTGAGACCCACCGGGTGGCCAACCAGGCTCCGCCCCTGGCGCCGTACGACGTATTCGCCGCGGACCTCCCGCTGGCCGAGGCCGTCGAGCGCGAGGGCGGCGGCTGGGGCGTGGACCGCCTGCGCGACACCGGCGCGCTTGCCGGCAGCCCGGAGGCGATCGAGCACTCCGAGCGCGCCGAGCGAAACGAGCCGCGGCTGTGCACCCACGACCGCTACGGCCACCGCGTCGACGAGGTCGAGCTCGATCCCTCCTGGCACTGGCTGCTGCGCCAGGCTGTAGAGCGCGAGATCCACTCGCTGCCCTGGCGCGAGCCCGGGGCCGGGGCCCATGTGGTGCGGGCAGCCCTGATGTTCCTGTGGTCGCAGGTGAACAGCGGCGTGATGTGCCCGGTCTCGATGACCTACTCAGCCATCCCGGCCCTGCGGGCCAACCCCGATCTCGCGGCTGAGTGGGAACCGCGACTGACCCGCCCCTCCTACGAGGGCGGAGCGCTGGCGGGCATGGCAATGACCGAGAAGCAGGGGGGCTCGGACGTGCGGGCCAACACCACGTCCGCCGAGCCGGCGGGTGACGGGCTCCATGAGGTCACCGGCCACAAGTGGTTCTGCTCCTACCCGCCCTGCGATGTCTTCCTGACCCTCGCCCAAGCGCCCGCGGGACTCTCCTGTTTTCTCATCGAGGGAGACGACCCCGGCTTTCGCCTGCAGCGGCTCAAGGACAAGCTGGGAACGCGCTCGCTGCCTTCCTGCGAGGTCGAGTTCCACGGTGTTCAGGGCCGCCTCGTGGGCGAGGAGGGCCGCGGAGTTGCCGCCATCACCCGTATGGTCAACCACACGAGGCTCGACTGTCTCATCGGCTCGGCGGCCGGGATGCGCTGGGGCCTCGCCCAGGCCGTTCACCACGCCCGACACCGCTCGGCCTTTGGCGCACCCCTGGCCACCCAGCCGCTGATGGGCAACGTGCTGGCCGACTTGGCGATCGAGTCCGAGGCGGCCACCGCGGCGGCTCTGCGCGTGGCTCGCGCGTACGACGAGTCTGACTCCGCGTTCCGGCGCCTGGCCACGGCCGTCATGAAGTACTGGGTCTGCAAGCGCGCACCCATGCACGCGCTCGAGGCGCTCGAGTGCCTGGGCGGCAACGGCTACGTGGAGGACTCGGGAATGCCCCGCCTGCTGCGCGACTCGCCGCTGAACTCGATCTGGGAAGGCTCGGGCAACGTCGCCGCCCTCGACGTCCTGCGGGCGATCGCACGGGAGCCCCAGGCGCTGCCCGCCTTCCTGACCGAGCTGGAGCTGGCCTCGGGCGCCGACTCGCGGCTGGACGCCCATCTCGGGCGGCTGCGGTCCCTGGCGCCCAGTCTCGGTCGCCCGGAGGACGACCATCTCCATCAAGGACGCCGGCCGGATGCCGGCATGGGCTATTCGCAGTGGGACGCGCGGAGCCTGGTCGAGGACCTGGCCCTCGGCCTCCAGGCCAGCCTGCTGGTGCGCCACGCGCCGCCGGCAGTGGCCGACGCCTTTTGCGCCTCGCGCCTGGGCGGTGAGGGCGGACGGGCATTCGGCACGCTGGGCGCCGGCGTGGACGCCGAGGCGATCCTGGAACGCGCGCTGGCCGGCTGACGAGCGTTCCCGGGGCTAGCCGGGGCGCAGGCCGGTCAGCAGCTCGGCGTCGGCTTCGGACATCCCCTCGATCGGCTCGCCGTCCCAGTTCATGTCGCCGGCCATGGCCTCGAACAGGCGGTGGTGCTCGCGCAGGCTCTGGCCGGCGAAGTGGCAGACTGCAAGCGCCGAGTACAGGGTGGGCATCGGGTCGTGCCAGCCGTTGCCGGCGTCCTTGACCTGGGCGAGGTCGCGGATCGACTCGGGCAGGCGGTGCAGGTGGTCGGCGAAGCCGTCGGCCAGCACAGCCAGGTCGAGCTGCACGTGGCCGCCCGGGGGCAGCACAAAGGCCCCGGGGCCGGGATCGAGCAGGCCTCGCGCGAGCTCCTCGCGGGGCATGAGCAGCACGCCGTCGGTGGGCCGCGGGTTGCACTCCACGAAGCTCAGGCCCTCGGGCGTGACCAGGAAGTCGAAGGAGATCTGTCCGGTGTAGCTCAGCTCGGCCACCACCGGCTCGATCAGCCGCAGCGACTCGGTGGCGTCGATCGCCTCGAACTGGATGCCCGTGCTGTGCTTCCACTGCCGCGGGATCCGGTACATCAGGTGAGAGGTCATGCGCCCTTCGTGTGCGGTGCTGTAGGTGCACACCGTCTCGCCCTCGACAAAGGGCTGCACCAGCCATGGCGACTCCTGGGTGGGGTGGACGTCCTTCACCGGCAAGGCACCGGCGAGCGGCCCAGCGTTGGTGCACAGGGACACGCCGCCCCGCGAGAAGGCGGCCCGCGCAAAGAACTGCTCGAAGCGCTCGGTGGCCTCGCGCAGCTCCTCTTCGCCCGTGGCGATCAGCGTCTGGGGTATGGGCAGGCCGAGCCTGGTGACCAGCTCCTCGAAGGCCCCCTTGTCATGTAGGCGCACCAGAGTGGCGAAGGGCGAGGCGAACACCCTGGCGAAGCGGCTGACCCGCTCGATCTGAGTCGACAGGTAGAAGACCTCCTCGAAGGCGGGCACGATCACGTCGATCTCGTGCTCTTGGGCGAGCCTCTCCAGCTCGGCGATGAAGCCCGCGGTGTCCCTGCGAGGAGAGGGGTAGACGAAGTGCCCCGCGAGGTACTTCGAGTGGCTCCCGGGCGACAGGCCGTAGTCGTCGGCCGCGTAGACCTCGTGGCCCTCGGCGGCGAGCTTTCGGACCATGCCCAGCGCGAAGGGCATGCGCGAGCTGGTGACCAGGACCCTCACCGGTCCATCTCCTCCCGACGACTGCCGGCCGCGAGGCCCTTGCGGACGGACACCGAGGCGCTAGGAGCTCTGCCCGATCTCCAGGAAGGCCTTTGTGCGCTTGACCTCGCGCTCGCAGCGGGCGCGCTCCTCCGAGCCTTCCTCGGCCTCGTCGCGCGACTGCTCGGCCTCCTTGAGGCTCGACTCGAGCTCCGAGCGGTCGAGGTCCTCGGCCTTGGTGGCGTCCTCGACGATCAGCAGGGCCGAGTTGTCGATCACCTGCAGGTAGCCCTCGCCCTGGGCGAAGCTCACCACGTCGGAGTCCGACTTGTAGAGGCGCAGCTCGGTGGGCTCGAGCATGGCCATCAGCGGGGCGTGGTTGGCCAGGATGCCCAGGCCCCCGATCCCCGACCGGGTGGAGACCATCTCGACCTCGTCATCGAAGATCTTGCCCTCGGGCGTGAGGACCTCGCAGGGGAAGCTGCTACGAGCCATTCTCCTCCGAGCCGTTGTCGTCCGAGGAGCCGTTGTCGTCGTCGGAGTCGCCAGAGCCCGAGTCGTCCTCGTCGTCCCCTGGGCCGGCCTCCTGCACCACCTCGTCGATCGAGCCCTTCATGTAGAAGGCCCGCTCGGGCAGGTCGTCGTGCTTGCCCTCGACGATCTCCTTGAAGGAGCGGACGGTGTCCTCGATCGACACGTAGATGCCCGGCAAGCCGGTGAAGGCCTCGGCCACGAAGAACGGCTGGGACAGGAAGCGCTCCATCCTGCGCGCGCGCTGCACCAGCTGGCGGTCGTCGTCTGAGAGCTCGTCGATGCCGAGGATCGCGATGATGTCCTGCAGCTCCTTGTAGCGCTGCAGGGTCTCCTTGACCTCGGTGGCGACCTTGTAGTGCTCCTCGCCCACGATGTCGGGCTTGAGGATGGTCGAGGTGGAGTCGAGCGGGTCGACCGCCGGGTAGATCCCCTTCTCGGCAATCGACCGCGAGAGCGTGGTGGTGGCGTTGAGGTGGGCGAACACCGACGCCGGCGCGGGGTCGGTCAGGTCGTCAGCCGGCACGTAGATGGCCTGCACCGAGGTGACCGAGCCCTCGCGCGTTGAGGTGATGCGCTCCTGCAGCTGGCCCATCTCTGTCTCCAGCGTGGGCTGGTAGCCCACCTGCGAGGGCATGCGGCCCAGCAGCGCCGAGACCTCCTGACCCGCCTGCACGAAGCGGAAGATGTTGTCGATGAACAGGAGCACGTCCTGGCCGCCCTGCTCGCGGAAGTACTCCGCCATGGTCAGGCCCGACAGGGCCACCCGCATGCGCGCCCCCGGCGGCTCGTTCATCTGGCCGAAGATGAGCATCGTCTTGTCGAGGACGCCCGACTCCTTCATCTCGAGCCAGAGGTCGTTGCCCTCGCGCGAGCGCTCGCCGACGCCGACGAACGCAGACAGGCCCTCGTGCTCCTCGGCGATGTTGCGGATCAGCTCCTGGATGAGCACTGTCTTGCCCACGCCGGCGCCACCGAACAGGCCGACCTTGCCGCCCTTCGCGTAGGGAGCCAGCAGGTCCACGACCTTGATTCCCGTTTCGAACAGCTCGCGCGTCGGAGTGAGGTTCTCGACCTTCGGCGCGCTGCGGTGGATCGGCCAGCGCTCCTCGGCCTCGATCGCGTCGCCGCCATCGATCGGCTCGCCGAGCAGGTTGAAGATGCGCCCGAGCGTGGCGTCGCCCACCGGCACCGTGATGGGGCCGCCTGTGTCGCGGATCTCGGCGCCGCGCTGCAGTCCGTCGGTGGCGTCCATTGCCACGCAGCGCACGCGGTCGTCGCCGAGGTGCTGCTGGACCTCGAAGACCACGGTGTGCTTTCCCGAGCTCTCGCCCGGCTGAGCTTCGGTGCCGGCCACCTCGCCGCCGTCGTCGTCGTCGTCGGAACCGCCGGAGGAGTCCAACTCGGCCTCGAGCGCGTTGTTGATCTGCGGCAACTCCTCGGGGAACACCGCCTCGATCACCACGCCGGCGATCTTCTCGACCCGGCCGATGTTCGCACCCTCGGAGGAGCCGTTGCTGCCTTGCTCGTTCTTGGTCTGATTCCCCTGCTGGCTTCCGGTTGCTGCTTCCAACGGTTCTCCCTCTCTAGGTCAGGCCCTCGGCGCCGGCCACCACTTCCATGATCTCCTGCGTGATCTCGGCCTGGCGTTGGCGGTTCATCTGGAGCTCGAGGTCTTCGATCATCTCGGTTGCGTTCTCCTGGGCGTTGCGCATCGCAGTCATGCGCGCGCCGTGCTCGGAGGCGGTTGACTCCAGCAGGGCGCGGTAGATCGAGATCTCGATGTAGTCGGGCACCAGGCGCTTGAGCATCTCCTCGGGATCGGGCTCGTAGATCCACAGGCCGCGGCGCTTTTGCTGATCCTCGTCCTCGCGCGTGTCCTGGCCCTCCTCGTCGGTCACCAGGGCCTCGATCTGCTGGAGGGGCAGCAGCACGTCGCGCTGGACCTCCTGGCTCATCGCCGACTCGTAGTGGTTGAAGATCATCTCCACTCGGTCGACGTTGCCCTCCTCGTACTGCGTCGCGATGTCGTTGGCCAGGTCGCGGGCATTTGAGTAGGCCGGGCGGTCGGTGTAGCCCTGACGCGCGATCACCGGATCGTGTCCGCGAAAGGACAGCGAGGAGATCCCGCGCTTGCCCGACGCGTACCAGACGACCTCCTTGCCTTCCCTCTTCAGCTCGGCCTCGCGCTTGTTGCCGGCGCGGATGATCTGCGAGTTGAAGGGGCCGGCCAGGCCACGGTCGCCGGTCACGAGCAGAAGGCCGACGCGCCGGGTCTCGTCGTGCTCCTCCAGCAAAGGCAGGTCTGGGATGCGCTCGACTGCCTCGACCACGCGGCCGGTCATGCGGCGGATGGCGTCGGCGTAGGGCCGCATCGCCTCGATGCGCTGCTCGGCGCGGCGCAGGCGCGCCGCGGCGACCATCTCCATCGCCTTCGTGATCTTCTGGATGTTCTTGACCGACGAGATGCGGTTCTTGGTGTCCTGCTGCGTGGCCATGAGAGGTGAGGGCTCGCCGGGCGCTGGGCCTTAGGAGCCCGACTTGTCCTTGTCCTTGTCCTTGTCCTTGTCCTTGTCCTTGTCCTTGTCCTTGTCCTTGTCCTTGTCCTTCTCGGACTTGTCGTCGTCCGACTCGCCCTTGCTCTCGGTGTCCCCCGAGCCCTCGTTCTCCGAATCGTCGTCGTCGGAGTCATCGTCGTCGGACTCGCTCGAGCCGGAGGTCCGCCCTTCCTTCTCGCGCTCTTCTTCGGACTTCACGCGATCGGACTCGCCCTCCTCGAGCTCGTTGCCCTCCTCGTCGAAATCCGGCCCGAAGTCGTCGATGGCGTCCCGGATGGCCTCGCCGAGCTTCTCCTCGGTCTCGTCCTCCCAGGTTCCGTCGGCGATCTGCTCCATCAGGTCGGACTCCTCGGCGTCCAGGCGCTGCAGCATCGACTCGTGGAACTCGCCCACGCGCTCGACCTTGATGCGGTCCAGGTAGCCGGCGGTGCCCGAGAAGATGGCCGCCACCTGGTGCTGGATCTTCCACGGCTTCAGCTCGTCCTGGTTCAGCGTCTCCACGAGGCGCTCGCCGCGGGCCAGCGTCGCCTGTGTGTCGGCGTCCAGCTCGGAGCCGAACTGCGCAAAGGACTCGAGCTCGCGGTACTGAGAGAGGTCCAGGCGCAGCTTGCCCGCCACCTTCTTCATCGGCTTGGGCTGGGCCTTGCCGCCCACGCGGGAGACCGAGATCCCTACGTTGATGGCGGGCTTCACGCCGGAGCGAAACAGGTCGCCCTCGAGGAAGATCTGGCCGTCGGTGATCGAGATGACGTTGGTGGGCACGTAGGCGGCGACGTCGCCCGCCTGGGTCTCGATGATCGGCAGCGCGCTCAGCGAGCCCCCGCCCAAGTCGTCGCTGAGCTTCGCCGCGCGTTCGAGCAGCCGCGAGTGCAGGTAGAAGACGTCGCCGGGGTAGGCCTCACGGCCCGGCGGGCGGCGCAGCAGCAACGACATCTGGCGGTACGCGTATGCGTGCTTGGTCAGGTCGTCGTAGATGCACAGCGCGTGCTTGCCGTTGTAGAGGAAGTGCTCGCCCATGGCACAGCCGGCGTACGGGGCCATGAACTTGATCGGCGCGGCCTCGTCGGCGGGGGCGGCCACGATGATCGTGCTGTCGAGCGCCCCGTTTTGCTCGAGCGTCTCGGCCACGCCCACCACAGTGGACATGCGCTGGCCGATGGCCACGTAGATCGAGATCAGGTCGGAGTCGGCGTTGTTGATGATGGCGTCGATCGCCACCGCGGACTTGCCCGTCTGGCGGTCGCCGATGATCAGCTCGCGCTGGCCGCGGCCGATGGCGGTCATGGCGTCGACGGCCTTCAGGCCCGTGAGCATCGGCTCCTCCACCGGTTGGCGCTGAATCACGCCCGGTGCCTTGAACTCCGCCGGGCGGGTGCCCTCGAACTCGATGTCCCCCTTGCCGTCGAGCGGCTCGCCCAGCGGGTCCACGATCCGGCCCAGCAGGCCCTCCCCCACGGGGATCTCGAGCAGGCGGTTGGTCCGCTTGACCGTGTCGCCCTCCTCGATCTTCTCCCAGTCGCCGAAGAGCACGGCACCGACGTTGTCGGACTCGAGGTTCAGCGAGAGGCCCGTGACGCCGTGGGGGAACTCCAGCATCTCGAGCGACATGCAGTTGTCCAGGCCGTGCACGCGCGAGATGCCGTCGGCAATGGACAGCACCGTGCCCACTTCGGAGAGGTCGCCTCCGTCGCCGTTGTCTAGGCCCTCGATGCGGCTCTTGAGGATGCTGGTGATCTCGTCGGGCTTGATCTGCACTGTCTGGGCTTCTCCTTAGAGGGCCGAAGGGCTACGCGCCCCGGGCCACTTGCTTTCTCAACCGCTCCAGCCGAGCCTTCAGGCTGGCGTCCATGACCATGTTCCCGACTTGGAGCACCAGACCGCCGACGATGCCGGGGTCCACCGTGCTCGAGAGCTCGATGCGCTTGCCGGTCTGCTCCTCTATGCGCTTGCCGATGTCCTCCACGATCTGCTGATCGAGCTTCACCGCCGTGGTCACCGATACCGCCACGAGCTTGTTCTCCTCGGACCACATGCGATCGTACTCGCGCCGAATCCGGAAGATGGCGGGCAGCCGGTGGCGCTCGGCCAGCAGCTCGAGAAAGTGCACGAAGTGCTCGTCGGCTTCGGTGACCGCCTGCTCGATCCCCTCCTTTTTCTCCTGCGAGGAGAAGTATGGCGAGAAGAAGAAGATCTGCAGGTCGCGGCTCTCGTCCAGGGCGTCGGCAAACTCACCGAGCTCGTCGCGCACGCGGTCGAGGACATCGTGCTCGGAGGCAACCTCGAACAACGACCGCGAGTAGACCTCGGCGATCTCCTCCACTTAACGGCGCTCCGGTGGCACTAGCGTCGGCCGTTCCCCTCGTCGCCCGCCAGCCGCGAGAAGTCGACCTCGCTGAGGGCGTCCTCGATCAGGCGGCGGTGGTCGTCGTCGTCGAGTGTCTTGCGGGTGACCTTCTCGGTGGCCAGCACCGTGAGGTCGGCGACCTCATTGCGGATCTCGTCGAGCGCCCGCCGGGTCTCGGTCTGGATGTCCTTGCGGGTGGACTCCATGAGCCAGTCGCGGTGCTTCTTGGAGTCGATCTTGGCCTGCTCCTCGTGGTGCGTTGCCGCCTTCTGGGCGCGCGCGGTGATGTCGTCGGCCTGCTCACGGGCCTCGCGCAGGCGGGCGCGGTACTCCTCGAGCAGCTGGTCGGCCTCCTGCTTGGTGCGCTCGGCGTGATCGATCGACTCCTCGATCGCCCGCCGGCGCTTGTCCAAGGCCTCGACGATACGCGGGAAGGCCGCCTTGCGCAGGATCAGGAAGCTGATCCCAAAGGCGAGCAGCGTCCAGATCATCAACCCCACGTCGGGGGTGACGAGGAAGTTCCCCTCGGCAGCGAGGGGCAGCTGCGCGCCCGCGCCCATTACGAGCCGCCGAGGAAGAACGCGATCAGGCCGAAGATGAAGGCGTAGAAGACGATCGCCTCGGTGAGCGCGAAGCCCAGCCACTGGATCGAGGTGATCTCCTCGCGCATCTCGGGCTGCCGGGTGACCGACTCGATCACCTTGCCGAAGATATAGCCCACGCCGATGCCGGGGCCGATGGTGCCCAGGCCGGCGCCCACTCCGAGCGCGATGGACTGCGGCCCCTTGCCCTGAGCGATGACAAATGTGAGTACTTCTTCCATGGATCCTCCTTAGTG
>JACCZR010000213.1 GCA_013695855.1 Thermoleophilaceae bacterium | reverse complement strand
AGGCCAGCGTCAGCACCGCCAGATGCACCAGCGGGCCCGCCAGGCTGCCCGCGCCGTTGAGCGCCGCGTCCATGGCGCTCAGGCTCGGGCGGAAGGGAAAGGCCGCCGAGACCCCCCGAATCGCGTCGTAGAGCACCGGCGCCACCGCGCCGGAGGGCACGAGGGCGAGGAAGGCGAGCGGCAGCCCGAGCATGAAGGCCAGCAGCGAGGCAGCCCGCACCTCACGAGCCAGGGCCCCGATGGCCAGGCCCAGCGCCGCGAAGCCCAGCGCGCCGAACGCCGCCGCCAGGACCCACAGCGGCGCTCGGCCCCAATCCAAGTCGACGAACAGCCCCAGGCCGGCCACCATCACCAGCGCCACGACCAGCGAGCACATCGCCGCCAGCGCCGCCTTCTCGGCCAGGAGCGCGGTCGGCGACACCAGGCCCCGCATCAACCGGCCGAAGGCGTTCTCCTCGCGCTCGCTGGCCAAGACTCCGGCCGCGAGCAGCACTGTGATGAACATCAGCGTCACGGTCACCGCCAGAGCGATCGCGAACGAGCTCAGCGAAGTCGAGCCGCCCTTCACCACCTCCGAGCGCACCTTGATCGGCTCGCCCACCGCCCCCAGCACCTCGTCGGAGAAGGTGAGGTTCTCCTGCGCGAGGCCGGCGAAGCGGATCACCTCGTCGACGCGCGTGCGGAGTCGCCCGGGCGGGAGGCCGGAGCGGGCTTCGCGCAGGATCCGGGCTGAGCGCTGCAGGCCCAGCACGTCGATGTCTTCGCCCAGGAAGCGGTACCTGCCCCCGCTTCGGATCAGCTCCAGCAGCGACACCGCCTCCCCGGCGATGCGCCGGGTGAGCGCCGCGTTCGCCGTCTGCACCTGGGAGCGGATGGTGTTCTCCACGTACTGGCGCTTGGCCGGATCCTCGGCGTTGTAGTAGACCTCGATGGTCCCCGAGGCGATCCCGGTCCGCAGCTTCTGCGTGATGTCCTCGGGGATGACGATCGCCCCCAGGACGTCCCCCGAGCGCACCAGCCGCACCGCCTCCTCGCGGCTGCCCACCCGCACCGGGTCGATCGCCTTGAACAGGACGTCGGCCTGATCGGAGAGGTTGATGCTCGTGCCTCCCAGGTCGAAGCGGTTCTCGCTGCGGGGCACCCCGTTATAGAAGGCGACCTCCGGCTTCTCGGGCCCGCGCGAGAGCGCAAAGCCGATCAGCACGGCCACGATGACCGGGTACAGCACGAGCATCGCCACCAGCAGAGGCGAACGCTTGAGGACGCGGAGGTCCTTGACCAGCAGCCACAACACCTTGGCGCCTCAGATCACCGACATGCTCGCGGCGGGTAACTGGTGGTGACGAGATGGCTGAGCATGGATGCGAAGACAGCTCGTCAATGGCCTCTCTGGTGCAAGAAGGCCACGAAGGCCGACTCGAAGTCGCGGGCCTCCGACGCCTCGCCCACCGTCTCCTCCAGCCTCCGCGGCGAGCCCGCGAACAGCAGCTCGCCATCGGCCAGGACCACCACCTGGTTGGCGTGGCGCTCGGCCTCCTGGACGTCGTGGGTCGAGTACAGGACGGTGGTGCCCTCGCCGGCGAGCGCGAGGATGAACTCCCACAGACGCGCGCGCTGGCGTGGGTCGAGCGAGGCGCTGGGCTCGTCGAGGAGGAGGACCTCCGGCTCGCCCAGCAGGCCCACCGCGATGTTCACCCGCTGGCGGTTGCCGCTCGAGAGCTTGGCCACCTGGTCGCCCGCGCGGTCGCGCAGCCCGGTGAGGTCGAGCATCCGCTCCACCGTGGCTGCCGGGTCGACGACCCGCTCCAGGCGCGCGAAGAGCTCGAGGTTCTCCTTCACCGTGAGCTTCCCGTAGACGGCGGCCTGCTGGGGCACCCAGCCGATCTCCGCGGGCGTGCGCGAGATGTCCCCCTCGTCCGCGCGCTGGATGCCCGCCAGAATGGAAAGCAGCGTGGTCTTGCCCGCGCCGTTGGGGCCGATCACCGCCACGAGCTCACCGCGGCCGGCCTCGAGCGACACGCCGCGCAGCGCCTCGCGGGTGCCGAAGCGCTTGACGAGGCCCTCGGCGGCGAGCACCGCCTGAGTGCCCGCGGGGGCAGCGCGCGAGGCGGTCCGCTCCATCTCACCTCAGATTGGCAGACTGGCCCCCGGTGAAGCTCCTCTTCGTGGGTGACGTGGTGGGCGGCATCGGCCGGCGCACTCTCACCGGCCTGCTGCCCGCGCTGCGCGAGGAGCGTCGGCCGGACTTCGTGGTCGCCAACGGCGAGAACGCCGCGGGCGGCGTGGGCATCACCGAGAAGACCGCGCGCGAGCTGCTCGACGCAGGCGTTGACGCCATCACCCTCGGCAACCACGCCTACCGCCACAAGGATGTCTTCGGCTACCTCGACTCCGGGGCGCCGATCGTGCGCCCGGCGAACTTCCCGCGCGCCGCTCCGGGCCGCGGACACCTCGTGGTGGAGCGCGAGGGGCTTCGGCTCGCCGTGGTCAACCTCTCCGGGCTCGTCTTCGTGGAGGCCGCCCGCTCTCCGTTTTCCGAGGTCGACGCCATCCTCGCCGAGCTGCGAGGGCAGGCCGACCACGTGCTCGTGGACTTTCACGCCGAGGCCACGAGCGAGAAGGTGGCCATGGGCTGGCACCTCGATGGTCGGGTGACCGCGTGCGTAGGCACCCACACCCACGTGCCCACAGCGGACGCCCGCGTGCTTGACGAGGGCACGGCCTACGTGACCGATGTCGGCATGACCGGGCCCCGCGGCGGGGTGATCGGGGTGCGGCGCGAGCAGGCGCTCAAGCGCTTCCTGACCATGGTGCCCACCCCCTTCGAGACCGCCGACGAGGACCCGTGGCTGAACGCCGTGATGATCGAGGCAGGCGACGACGGGCGGGCGCTGTCGATCGAGCAGCTGCTGATCCCTGCCGCGTGACCTTCGACGCCTTCGACATCGAGCTGCACGGCCACCCCATGGTCTATCGGCAGGCCGGCAGCGGGCCACCGGTGGTCTTGGTGCACGGGATGGTCAACTCCTCCCGCCACTGGGAGAAGGTGGCGCTGGCGCTGGCGGACCGCTACACGCTGATAGCCCCCGACCTGATCGGCCACGGGGACTCGGCCGGTCCGCGCGGTGACTACTCGCTCGGCGCGCACGCCTCGCGCATCCGCGATCTGCTGGCGGCGATCGGCGTCGAGAGCGCCACGCTGGTCGGCCACTCCTACGGTGGGGGCGTCGCGATGCAGTTCTTCTGGCAGTTCCCCCAACGCACCGAGCGGCTGGCGCTGATCTCGAGCGGGGGCCTGGGGCCCGAGGTGAGCCCGATGCTGCGCAGCGCGGCGTTGCCGGGGGCCTCGGCGCTGCTCTCGCTCGTGGCCAACCGTCGCCTGGTCACGGCGCTGGACGCGGCCGGCGCCCGGCTGCGCGAGGGCGGCTTGCACGCGGGCGTGCACCTGCAGGCGGTTGCGCGCGCCATGCACCCGCTCACCGGCCCCGGCGCGCGCGGCGCCTTCCTTCAGACCCTCAGGTCGGTTATCGACGGGCGTGGTCAGCGCGTGGCCGCCAACGACCGCCTCTACCTACTCGGCCACGCGCCCACCCCCACGCTCATCGTCTGGGGCGGGCGCGACAACACCATCCCGATCGCTCACGGGCGCGCCGCCCACCAAGCCATCCCCTCGAGCCGCTTCGAGGTGCTGGACCGCGCCGCGCACTTCCCTCACCTCGAGGACCCCGCGGGGCTGGCCACGGTGCTCGCCGGCTTCCTCGAGACCTCCGCGGGCGCCCCGATCCCCGACTCCGAGTGGGGAGAGGTGATCGACGGGCGCAGCGCCCCGAAGAAGGCCACCAGCGCCAGCGGGGCGAACCAGACCACGTAGAGATAGAACCAATGCGTCGCGGCCAGCTCGACGGCCACGAGCACGGCGGCGCCCAATGCGGCCACCTGCACGGGCGTCCGGCGGCGGGGCACGAAGAAGACGGCGAGCGCAAGCGCTCCCGCGCCGATCTTCACCGCCGTCTGAACCGGGGCGAGCGAGGGCTCGAGCCCCCACGGGCTGAAGGGCGAGGGACGGCTCGTCTGGTAGCCCAGCGTTCGGTCGTAGAGCTCGCGCAGGCCGCCTTCGGGCACGAAGGGCAGAGTGGTGAGAGCAATCACCGCCGCCAGCGCCAGGGCGAACTCGAGCAGGCGCCGGGTGCGGTTCTCTCCCGTGCCCGCCGCCATGAGAGGCGCCAGGGCGAGCGGGGCGAACTTCGCCGCTGCCCCCAGCCCCACTGCAGCCCCGCGGGCCAGCGCCGAGGCCCGAGGCCGCCGTGGCGACAAGGTCAGCCCGAGCAGCGCAGCGACCACGAACATCGAAACCAGCGCGTCGTTTGCGTTTGACTGCAGGGCGAAGGCGGCGTAGGGAAAGCTGGCCCACGCCCACGCGAGCGCCAAGCCGAGCGTGCGGCCCTCCTCTCCCGCCCGCAGCCGGCGGCCGAGCGCCAGCAGGCCGCCCAGGGTGAGCAGGTCGAACGCGATAGCGGCCGCGTGGCCGGCGGGCAGGTCGTCCCAGCCGCCGCTCCAGGGCAGAACCTGCTCGAAAGGCAGGTAGGCGAGGTAGTTGACCGGTCCGTAGGTGTCCCCCCGGCCCACGTCCTCGGAGAACCCCGGGCCGTACAGCGGATCGCCGTCGGCGATCCGGTCGGCGCCTATGACACCGGCGTAGCCCACGTCGATCACCTCCGCGTCGACCACGTTGAGGCCGATCCGAAAGACCACGAGGAAGACCAGTCCGACCACCAGCCAGCTGCGACGGGCCAGCGGGACGAGCGGCTGGCGGCGCTCGCGGCCGCGAAATCCCGCTACGGCGAGGCGAGCGAGCAGATAGGCGAGCACGGGCGCCGCCAGCGGCGCCGAGACACCGATGTCGCCGCGGTTGAAGAAGAAGTGCGAGGCGCTGAAGGCCAGCAGCACCAGGAGGTCGAAGTGCAGCAGCCGGAAGGGCCTTCGAGGATCGAAGAAGGGCGCGAGGAACAGGACGCACAGCGCAATCCACAGCCAGGGGGCGTTCAGGCTGCGCCCGAACTGGCCCTCGTAGCCGCGAGCCATCGTCCAGGCGACCTGGTGGCCGCCCCACTCCTCGACGATTGCGCCGCTGCGGTCGTCGACCTGCACCTGCACCGCCTCGTCGCGGCCCTGGAAGTAGCTCACCTGCCAACGCCCGGGTCCCTTCGTGTAGCCGGTGGGCTTGAGGCGGCGGCCCCGCGCTCGGGCACGGCGCACCTGCTGTGCCCGGTCGGCGACCCGCGCCGCGCCATCGGCGCTCAGCCTGTATCCGCGCGGAACCGCCGTCTGTGAGGCGGGCAGCTGCGGATCGGCGGCGGCGGCGGCGGGCGCGAGGAGCGCGAGGAGCGCGAGCAGGACCGTCAGCCGGGCGATAGCACCGCTCGCTCCGTTCGATCTACCCGAGCGCGAAGCTCCACATCTTGTTGCCGACGAAGTTCAGGGGAGTGGCCGCCACGACCGAGATGGCCTGAGCGGGCACCTCGGACAGGCCCAACTCGCTCACCAGCAGCTCGAGCAGCGCGGCGGCGAAGAGGAACGCGCCCACGCTGACCGCGAAGAAGCGGGCCGCCTGAAAGCCCGCGGGGCCCTCGCGGGCGGCGAAGGTCCAGTGGCGGTTCCACAGGAAGTTGTTCGTGACCGCCACCGCAAAGGCCAGCGTGGCTGCGATCAGGTGGTGGAGGCCGCCCACCTTCACCGCCAGGGTGAACAGCGCGAGGTTCACCACGTAGCCCGAAGCGCCGACGGCGCAGAACTTCACCAACTGCACCCAGTTGTGCTGGCGCCGTAGGCCCTGGCGCACCCTCGTGTGCGGGCGAGGCGGGCGGGCGGCGAGCGCCGCTTCGGTCTCGTCCGCCATCGGTTACGAGGGTACCCCGAAGTGCTCGAGGATCATGGGCGTCACGTCGCGCAGCGACCAGTCCGGGCGCTGCTCGGCGGAGTCCGGCCCGACCCCGCACATGATGAGCACCCCCTCCGAGTCGTCGGCGTGCAGGGAGCCGTGGCTGCCGCCGGGCACATGGTCTGCCCCGCCCCAGTCCACGAACTCGTAGCCGGGCGTCGCGGAGAGCAGGACGTTGCCCGACTGCACGCAGCTGAGCGCCGACCACAGGCGACCCAGGGCGTCGGGGTAGGCGCCGCTTCGCACCCGGCCGTCCTCGGTCCGCAGGCCCAGCGCCGCGGTCGAGCCCTCGACGCTCCAGGTCCCTCCACGGCCGTCCTCGAGGTCTCCGCCGGGAGCGAAGCGCAGCTCACCCTTCGAGGAGCGCAGCGCCGCCTCGCCGTCAAGCCGCCAGCACACCAGGTCGATGCCGTCGACGTCGCTCAGGTCCTCAACCAGGTCGGCTGTGGTCCGCTCGCGCGAGTTGGGGTCCAGCGCGTAGACCATGGCGGAGCGCGCTGCGGGACAGATCGCCACCTCGGCCTCGTCGGGCGCGACGTCGGCGGGCGCGAGCAGGCGCCAAGGCGACAGCACATCGGCCAGGTTCACGCGGGCCTCGACGGGGGTCTGCGAATGGTCGGACATGACCACGACGGCGTGCTCTGACAGGAACTCGTCGGGGCCACCGGCGGGCTCCATGAGCTGCTCCAGGGCGCGGTCGGCCCCGGCGATCGACTGCACCGACTCGGCGGGGCCGTAGCGGTGCGAGAACGTGTCGTTGTCGGGCAGCGAGAAGAGCAGGAAGTCGAAGAGGTCGTTCTCGACCAGGTGCGCCCCGACGCAGGCGCTGTGGCGGTCACGTTGCCCGGGCATCCCCAGCGAGGCGGTGCAGCCGGTGTCGCGCGAATCGAAGAGGTCGGCGTAGAAGAACTCCTCGGGCCCCCACACCGGGTGGCGGAACTGGGCCGCCTCCGCCACGCGGCGGTACATCGAGGCGCCGCTGGGCTCGTGGCGGTGACGACCCCGGTAGATGAGGTAGGTGGTGCCCGCAGTCCGCAGCCCCGCGTCGTCGAGGTGCTCGAACACCGTCTTGGTCCCACGCGCGAGGTGGGCCATGTTCATGTTGTAGACCGTGTCGAACAGGGAGCGAAAGACGCCGTGCGCCCGGGACGCGGGGAACGACGAGCCGTACTCCACGTAGCGCTCCTCGCCCCGGTGGTACCAGTTCATCGAGGGGATGCGGTGCTCGTCGGGCCCCACCCCGGTGGCGATGGTGGCCGCCGCGACGGGGGTCACCGACGGGAAGGTGGAGACGCAGTCGCGGACGTAGGTGCCGTGCTCGAGGAGCTTGGCGAGCGTCGGGGCACGCCCTGCTGCCACCGCCCGGTCGAGCTGCTCGGGCTTCAGCGAGTCGATGACCGCCAGGACGAGCTTCTTCGATCTCGGGCGAGCACCGCTCGCTCGGCTGCTCACCTCAGGATTCGCAGCCCGGCGTACTTGCGCTCGCCCTCGCGGCGTCCGCGCACCAGCAGCACGACCAGGGCGATCAGGCCCAGGAAGGCCACGGGCGGGGCGAAGATCGCGATCGCGGCCAACACCAGGGCCGCGGCGTCGGCGTAGGCGTTCAGAAGGCCGGCGGCTCCTTCCTCGAGACGGGCACGGACGCGCTCGAGCAGGCCTCCCACCGCCGCGAAGCCCAGAGCGGCTGCGGCGGCTCCGCCCACCAGCCCCGGCCAGGAGACGGTGCCGCCCTCGGCCAGCGAGCCGGCGAACAGCATCGCGCCCAGCGCCACACCGAGTCCCGCCAGGCCGAAGCGCAGCGCGCGACGGTCAAGGCCCGAACGTTCGGCCCCGTACGAAAGCACTGCCGCCAGCAGGATCACCAGCAGGAAGCCGGGCGACTCGAGGAAGCGCCAGTCGGAGCTCTCGAAGTCGATCGCGATGTCGCCCCGGGCGAGCGCCCCCGCCAGCAGGGGGGGCAGGAACGGCCGCACGCCGCTGGCCGAGGCCAGCCCCGCCCCCTGCCCGATGTCGAGCGCAAGGCTCACGAGTGGTCTGCCCCGCAGGACACGAGGGCTACGCTAGAGAACTCACCCTCATGGCCAACCCGCCGCCTCGATCCACCTCGCGCGACCTCGAGCGCTACGCCGGCCTGTTCGCCTCGCGCACGCGCGTCATGACCTCCTCGGCCATGCGCGACCTGATGGCGATCACCGCTCGGCCCGATGTCATCTCCCTCGCGGGAGGGCTGCCGGACACGTCGAGCTTCCCGCCCGATACGTTCGCGGCGATCACCAATCGGATTGCCCGCGAGTCCTGCGCTCGCGCCCTGCAGTACGGGCCGACCGAGGGCCTCGAGGAGACCAAGGCGTGCATCGCCGAGGTGATGGCCGCGGAGGGCATGCGCGCCGACCCCGATGACGTAGTGGTCACCACCGGCGGCCAGCAGGTGATCGACCTGGTGTGCAAGACGCTGATCGACCCCGGCGACGTGATCATCGCCGAGGCCCCCACCTACCCGGGCGCCGTGCCCACCTTCTCGGCCTATCAGGCCGACGTGGTGCAGATCGACATGGACGCGGAGGGCATGCGCGTGGACCTGCTCGAGGAGACCCTCGACCGCCTCGAGCGTGAGGGCCGGCGACCGAAGTTCGTCTACACCGTCCCGAGCTTCCAGAATCCCGCCGGCGTCACGCTCTCGGCCACCCGACGACACCGGCTCGTGGAGGTGGCGCGCGAGCGCGAGCTGCTGATCCTCGAGGACAATCCGTACGGGCTGCTGCGCTACGGGGGCGAACCGCTGCCCACCCTGTACTCGCTTGACGGCGGCGGCCTTGCGCAAGCGCCGGGCTCGGCTGGGCGCGCGGCCCCCTTCGTCATGTACCTCGGCACGTTCTCCAAGATCCTCTCGCCGGGCATCCGCCTGGGCTGGGTCGTGGCCCCGCCGCCCGTGCTGGAGAAGATCAAGGTCGGCAAGCAGGCGGCCGACCTGTGCACGTCGACGCTTTCCCAGTTGATGGTGCAGGCCTACTTCGAGCAGGGCCACTGGGAGGAGTACGTGGGCTCGCTGACCGAGCTCTACCGCCGCCGGCGCGACACCATGCTGGACGCGCTGGCCGACCACTTCCCGCCGCAGGCCGAGTGGACCCGTCCCGCCGGCGGGCTGTTCATCTGGGCCACTCTGCCCGACTTCATCGATACCACAGACCTTCTGGCCCGAGCGCTGCGCGAGAACGTGGCGTTCGTCCCAGGCAGCGCGGCGTACCTGGACGGGCGCGGGCACTCTTCGATGCGGCTGAACTTCTCCGGCTCGAACGAGGAGGAGATCCGCGAGGGCATCCGCCGGGTGGGCAAGGTAATCGAGGAGCAGGTAGCCCTGTTCGGGACGCTCACAGGCACCGCGCAGGCTCCCGCCCGGTCGGAGCCCGAGGCGCCGGCCGGCACGGAGTCCGGCGCGCGGGTGCTGCCCATGCCCCGGCGGGGGGACGCCGGGCGCCGCGCCGGCGGCCAGTGAGCCGGGTCGCTGTATTGAAGGGGGGGCGTTCCCTCGAGCGTCAAGTCTCCCTGCGGTCGGGGGCGCGGGTCGAGGACGCTCTCGCACGCCTCGGCCACGAGGTCGTGTCCGTCGACGTCGGCCTGGATCTGATCCGGCGACTGCGCGAGGCGCAGCCCGACGTGGCGTTCGTCGCCCTCCACGGGCGCGACGGCGAGGATGGCACCGTCCAGGAGCTGCTCGAGATCCTCGGCGTGCCCTACACGGGCTCGGGTGTCCTCGCCTGCGTGTGCGCCATGGACAAGGTGCTGACCAAGCACCTGATGGTGGACGCGGGCATTCCCACGCCGGAGTTCTTCGCCTTCAGCGAGACGGCCTTTCGCGACCTGGGCGCCGCCGAGGCCCTTCCGGCCATCGAGGAGCGCCTGTCCTTTCCCATCGTGGTCAAGCCCTCCAGCCAGGGGTCGGCGCTCGGCGTGAAGTTCGCGGCCACGGCGGCCGAGGTCCCGGCCGCTTTGGTGTCGGCGTTCTCCTATGACCCGAAGGTGCTGCTCGAGCGCCACGTGCCCGGACGCGAGCTGGCGGTGTCCGTGCTCGACGGTGAGCCGCTGCCCGTGGTCGAGGCCGTGCCCCGCGACGACCACTTCTACGACTTCGAGTCCCGCTACGACATCGGCGCCACCGACTTCGTGTGCCCCGCCGAACTGCCCGAAGGGGTCACCGAGCGCGTCCAGGAGATGGCGGTGTCCACCTACCGGCTACTGGGCCTGGCGGGCTTCGGCCGGGTGGACATCATGCTCGACTCCGGTGACGGCAAGCCCTACGTGCTCGAGGCCAACCCGATCCCCGGTCTCACCGACACCAGCCTGCTGCCCCAGGCCGCCGACGCCGCGGGAATTGGCTTCGACTCGCTGGTGGAGCGCCTGTTGGAGCTCGCGGAAGCACGGCCGGCGCCTGCCTAAGGTGCGGCGGCCCCAATTACGGTTGCTCTTCGCCTTCGGCGAAGTCCTCAGGTGTGACGTTGTCGAGGAAGTCCTTGAACTTCTCGACGACCTCCTCCTGGTCCTCGACCTCGTGCTCGAACTCGATCGCGGACTCGGTGATCACGTCCTCGGCAGCGAAGATCGGCGCGCCGGTGCGCACCGCCAGGGCCAGGGCGTCCGAGGGGCGGGAGTCGATCTCCACGTCGCGGCCGTTCATAGCCAGGGTGATCGCCGCGTAGAAGGTGTTCTCGCGCAGCTCCGTGACCGACACCCGGGTGCAGGACACCTCGAGCTCGGACAGGACGTCGGAGATCAGGTCGTGGGTCATCGGCCGGGGCGTGTTGGCGCCCTGGAGCTTCATGAGAATGGCTGCTGCCTCGGGATGGCCGATCCAGATCGGCAGGAACTTGTTCCCGTCGCGCGTCTTGAGCAAGACGATCGGCTGCTTGCCGACCATGTCGAAGCTCACGCCGTAGATGACCATCTCCTGCATGCGGAGATCAGAGTCTAATCAGCGAGGCGGGCCTTCCTCGGGCCCGGCAACCCGGCCCCGAAGCTCCCGGCCTCTGGGCCCGGATGGCAAGGAAGAGCGAGCGGAGCGATGACGCCGCCAGGCGATGCTCAGAGGCCGGGAGATGGGCGATCCAGGACTCGAACCTGGGACCTCGTCCTTATCAGAGACGCGCTCTAACCAGCTGAGCTAATCGCCCGAGCCGGGCGATTCTAGCGGCGGGCCGCGGCGCCGGCGAGGAGCCGCTCGGCCAGCTCGACGGCCTCCGCCGGCGATTCGAAGTCGAGCTGGACGCGACAGCCCTCGCCGCGCGGGCGGGCCTTCGCCTCGTGCCCGAGCGCCGCGGTGAGCGCGTCCTCGGCAGCAGCCAGGGACTCGGCCAGGTCAGGGTGCAGGACCACCGGCTCGGGGGAAGGGCGCGGCCGGCCGCCGGCCTCGCGGGCGCGGCTCTCGGTCTCGCGCACCGACCAGCCCTCGTCGCGCGCGCTGAAGGCCAGACGCTGCCTCGCGTAGTGGTCGCGACAGGTCAGCAGCGCCCTCCCGTGGCCCTCGCTGAGCGCGCCGGACTCCACGAGCTCGAGTACGTCGTCGGGCAGCTCGAGCAGACGGATGAGGTTGGACACCGCCACCCGGCTGCGGCCCACCCGTCGGCCAACCTCCTCCTTGGTCAGCCCCAGGTCCTCGACGAGCGTGGCGCAGGCGCGGGCCTCCTCGATGGGATTGAGATCCTCGCGCGCCATGTTCTCGGCCAGGGCGAGCTCCAGGCGCTCGCCGTCCTCGGTCTCGCGAGCGAGCGCGGGGACGGTCTCGAGGCCGGCAAGTCGTGCAGCCCGCAGCCGGCGCTCGCCGGCCACCAGCTCGTAGGTGCCCCCGGCGAGCGGGCGCACGACTATCGGCTGCAGCAGTCCGCGGGAGCGGATGGACTCCGAGAGCGCGGCGAGAGCCTCCTCGTCGAAGTGCCGGCGGGGCTGGCGGGGATTGGGCTGGACCAGCTCGACGGCGACGTCGCGCAGACCGTGCGCGTGACGGGTGGAACGGGGCAGGATGGCCGCCAGGCCCCGTCCCATCCCGCCCTCGGCGGGGGTCACGCGCGAGCCTCGCGCCGGTGGGGTTGGCGGGGCGGGATTGTGCCCTCGGGCTCAGCCACGCGCGGCCACCTCCTTCGCCAGCTTGAGATAGGCGGCCGAGCCTGCGCTCGAGGGGGCGTGCTGGGTGACCGGCCGCCCGAAGCTGGGGGCCTCGCTCACGCGGACGTTGCGCGGGATCACCGTGTCGAATACCAGCTCGGGGAAGTGCTCGCGGACCTCCCTCTCGACATCGCGCGCGAGCCGTGTGCGGCCGTCGTGCATGGTGAGGATCATCCCGGCGACGGCGAGATGCGGGTTGAGCTCACGCTGCACGAGCGAGAGCGTGTCGAGCAGGCCGGCGAGGCCCTCGAGGGCGAAGTACTCGGTCTGCACCGGCACGATCACGCGGTCGGCGGCCACGAGCGCGTTCACCGTCAAGGGTCCCAGGGACGGCGGGCAGTCCAGCAGCGTGAACAGGTAGCGCTCGCGCACCGCGCCGAGCGCGTCGCGCAGGCGAGTCTCCGAGCCGGCCAGCCGCGGCAGTTCGACGCTCGCGCCCGCCAACTCGGGCGTGGCCGGCACAGCCCTGAGCCCTTCGAACGCCGTGTCCACGGCCGCCTCGTCCAGCGAAGGCCCTCCTGAGAGGCAATCGTATGTCGAGGGGCTGAGGTCCTTTGAGAGACCCATTGCCACGGTGGCGTTGCACTGGGGGTCGAGGTCCGCGAGCAGCGTCCGCTGACCCGCCTCCGCGATGGAGGCGGCCACGTTGACCGCGGTCGTGGTCTTGCCCACTCCGCCCTTCTGGTTGGCGATTGCGTAGACGGCGCCCACGCTCGCGAAGCTACGGGTGGTCTCGGTCGGAATCCCTCTCTGTTCGCCCCCGAACGGCGGCTCCCTCTATCCGGTCGTGAGCCCTGAGCCAGGGGCCGCTCATGGATCGGGGCTAGGCGAGCGGTCGCTTTCGGGCCATGCCCGGCCGCCGGGGCAGCCCCCTGGGCGTCGGGCCGGCCTTGGCGAGAACGTGGAGGTGCCGCGATCTCGCAGCGGGGTAGGGGTGCGCGTCGAGCACCTCCACGGTCTCCATCGCGGTACGAGCTCGTGCGCGCGCGACTGCCGACTCCTCGGCCGGATCGCGGGCTCCCTTCCACGCCACCAGCACTCCACCCTCCCGGAGCAGCGGCGATGCGTACTCCGCCAGCACTACCAGCGGACCCAGGGCCCGCGCGGTGACCACGTCGTAGGCCTCGCGGCCCTCGAAGGCGGCCAACTCCTCGGCACGCAGCGAGAGAGCTCGGGTGTTGTGAATCTCCGCCGCCGCGGCCAGGCGCTCCATCACCTCGCCCTTGCGCGTGGTTGCCTCCACCAGATCGACCGAGGCGGCGGGCAGCGCGAGCGCGAGCGCCAGGCCGGGAAAGCCCGCTCCGGCCCCCAGGTCGGCGATGCGACCTGCTCTTCGGAGGCCGGCCACCCTGAGACCGCTCAGGCTGTCGGCTAGGTGCTCGTCCACCGCGCGTGCGGGGTCGCAGATGGTCGTAGGCGGGTGGGGCTCGGCCTCCAGCGCCCCCAGCAGCGCGGTCAACCGCTCGACGGAGCCGATGGGCAGCCCGTGGCGCTCAGCCACCTCCTCCAGCCGCGCAACCGTTTCCCGTGAAACGGTCAGTGAATCGACCGAGCGGCGGTGCTCGCGCGATCAACGATCGGGCTGCGCTCCGGCGCTGGGTGAGCGGCGCACGGGGGTGACCACCAGCCGGCGGTCGGGCTCGTCGCCCTCGCTGTGGGTCTCGACCTCGGTGCGCTCGCGCAGGTGGAGGTGGACCACCTTGCGCTCGGCGGGGCGCATCGGCTCGAGCTCGACCGGACGCCCGAAGTCGAGGGCCTCGCTGACCGCGTGTTCGGCCGCGCGGTGCAGAACCGCCTCGCGGCGCTCGCGATACCCGGCGGCGTCGACCACCACCCGGCGGCGGTCGGCTTCTCCTCGAAAGGCGGCCCGCAGCGCCAGATGCTGAAGCGCATCGATCGTCGCTCCGCGCTTGCCGATCAGGAGGCCCAGGTCCTCGCCGTTCACCGTCGCCCGCAGCTCCTCCTCATCCTCGTCCACCTCCACGCTGGCCCGCAGGCCGAGCCCGGCGCACACGGTGTTGACCAGGCTCCGGACTCGCTCGGCGGGCTCGGCGCGCAGGTCGGCGGCCTGGCGCCAGCCTTCCTCGTCCACTTCCGCGCGGACCAGAGCGTCGGCGTCCGCCGACGCCTCGCTCAGCACCTCGAAGCGCACGTGGTCCGCGGTCAGTCCGGGAAAGCGCCGCCCGAGCTCCTTGACCGCGCTCCACTTCGCCTCGCCGAGCGTTTCGCCGCGGCCCTCCGCGGCGGCAGGAACCTCGGCCACTACCGCCGGCGGCCCGAGCGCTTGCGCTTCTTGCGCGGAGAGGCCGGCGGCTTGGATGCCTTGCCGTTCCCACTCGCCCCGTTGTCAGAGGCGGCCGCTTTCGCGTGGGCCGGGCGCTTCCTCGTGGCCGGGCGCTTCGCGCCCTTCCCGTCCGCCTCGTCCTTGTCCGAGAGCTTGTCCCCTGGGGCCTTCTTCTCCACCGGCGGCTTCCCGCGCGCAGGCGCGGGCTTGTCATCGTCATCGGCCAGCTCGATCGGCTCAGGCTTTGGGTAGAGCTTCTTCACCAGCAACTGCTGGCCGATCGTCCACGTGTTGGTGGTGATCCAGTAGAGGAGCAGCCCGGCCGGGAAGTTGATGATGAAGATCGTGAAGACGAAGGGCAGGGCGAACATGATCTTGCGCTGCATGGGGTCGGCGGTGACCGCGGTGACCGCCGTCGAGGCCAGCTGAGTCCCGATGTAGAGGACCACCATGACCGCGAGCACCGGGATGTTGTCGGTGAGCTTCGCCGCCAGGTCGGGGATGAAGAGGAAGGTCTCGTCGCCCTCGATGTCCCCCTTGAACCCGTCGCTCTGCAACAGGTAGAACAGCGCCATGAAGAAGGGGATCTGGAGCAGGAGCGGGAAGCAGGAACCGAGCGGGTTCACCTTCTGCTCCTGGTAGAACTTCATCAGCTCCTGGTTCATGCGCTGACGGTCGTCCTTGTAGCGCTCCTGCAGGCGCTTCATCTCGGGCGACAGCTGCTGCAGGCGCTGCATCGACTTCACGCCCTTGAAGGTCAGGGGCAGGATGGCCAGGCGGATCGTGAAGGTCATGAGGATGATCGCCAGGCCCCAGGAGCCCACGAGGCCCTCCCAGAACTTCAAGATCGCCTCGGAGGCATCGATGAGCGGCCCGAGGAAGTCCTCTATGAAGTTCGCGATGAACATGCTCTAGGCGGTGGTGCGGAACAGCCTCTGGTCCTCGGGGTGGTCCACACCCCCGTTGCTCAAGGGGTTGCACCGCAGCACGCGCCACCCGGCAAGGACGAGGCCCCGCAGCACACCGTAGCGGCGGATCACGCCCACGGC
>JACCZR010000212.1 GCA_013695855.1 Thermoleophilaceae bacterium | reverse complement strand
CGCCCGAGAGCCGGTTGCGTCCGCTGCCGCCTTTCAGCCTGTCGTTGCCCGAGCCGCCGTCCAGCCTGTCGTTGCCAGAGCCGCCCGACAGCCTGTCGCGGCCCGCGCGACCCCAAAGCCTGTCGCCCCCGGAGTCCCCGCTGAGCTTGTCGTTTCCGCTCCCGCCCGATAGGCGATCCCTGCCGGAGCTCCCGCCCAGGACGTCGTTGCCCGAGTCGCCCCGGAGGCGATCTGCGCCCTCGCCGCCGCCCAGCCGGTCCCTGCCCCGACCGCCGAAGAGGCAGTCATCGGCCTGGCGGCCCAGGAGCCTGTCGTTTCCACCCAGGCCGAGGAGCCTGTCGCCGAGGGTCGTCCCGCGGACCGTCTCCGAGGCGCTGCTGGCGCGCCCGCGGATGGCGCAGGGAATCGCCGGAGCCCAGCTGGCCTGGATATCGGGGGCGGGGTGGGTGGTGAGCGGCCTCTGGCCAGAGCCGTCGGCGTTCATCACGTAGATGTTCTCGCTGGCCGTAAAGGAGATCTTTCTGCCGTCGGGGGAGTAGGCCCCGAGCCCATGGCGGTCCTTCCTGTTGCCTGTGAGCTTGGTGACGTCCGAACCGTCGACGTCCATCGTGTAGATCGCCCCGGGGACGCCCGGCGGCGCGTGAAAGTTGTCGTCGAAGACGATCTTCCTGCCATCGGGCGAGAAGTTGGGATGCTGCTCGCGCCCGGTGGCAGTGTGGGTCAGCCGGGTCACCTCGGTGCCGTCGGCGTTCATCGTGAAGATCTCGTGGTTTCCGGACTCGTGGCTTCCGGAAGCCCCCACCTCCCTCTCGAAGGCGATCTTCGTGCCGTCAGGGGAGATCGCCGGCTCGGTCTCGCGCTCGGGGCCTGGCGTCAGGTTTCTCTCCCCCGTGCCATCGGCGTTGACCGTGTAGATGTCCTGCGCGGCGGGAGGGCCGTCGGGGTTCGGACCGGGCAGCTCCCTGACGAAGACGATCTTCCTGCCGTCTGCGGAGGGGGCGGGGTCGAGGTCTCCCGCGGGATGGGTGGTGATGCGCGTCTGGCCCGTGCCGTTGGCGTTCATCGTGTAGACGTCCAGGTTGAAGTTGCGAAAGCTCGTGTAGACGATCTTCCTGCCGCCGGACGACCAGGACGGCCAGAAGTCCAAGAACGGAAAGTCGGGAGAAGGCCCGGTATTGAAGGTCAGACGGGTCTGCCGGGTGCCGTCGGGGTGCATCGTGTAGACCTCGGCATCCCCGTCGCGGAAGCTCACGAAGGCGATCTTGCCGTTCGCCTTGGGGGCGGCGCTTGCCGCGGAGTCGGGAAGGCTCTCGCCGGCGAGCGCAGCGACGGCGAGGACGAACGCCGCTGAAAGACACCGCTGAAATACGCTGCTCATTGCTCGACCTCCCCGTTGGTGTTTCGGCTGTTCGCCCCCACAGCTGCGGCGTTCCACGAGGCCGACCTCTCCCTCGGCCCGCGCCGTCTCACCAGGAGGGTGGCACCGCAGTGTGCCCTTTGCAAGTGGGTACCGCGGCCGGCCTTCGAGGCGAGGGCCCCGGCAGGGGGGGTCGTTCGACCGCTCCTACTTGCCCGGCGTGTAGCTCACGAGCTCCCCGCGGCCGCCGACGCCGTCGGTGTGCACGCTCAGGAGCGGGCCCACTCCGGGGGCGTAGAACTTCAGCTCCTGGACCTTCGGCTCGGTGGGCACCAGGTCACGTGTCATCAGGACGTCCTCGTCGTAGAACCCGAAGGGCACCTCAACCTGCTCCTGGCCGACGGTGATGACGGCGCCCTTGTCCTCGGCCTCGCCCTTGAAGTACTCCTGGCGGTAGGACATCCCCGGCTTGGGGTTCGCGGGCATCGCGACCCCGGCCTCGGCTCCCTTGACGCCGGCCTCGAATGAGCCGCCGTGGTCGGTCACCTTGCCGTTCTTGTAGTTGCTCACGTACTCGCCGAGGTACCAGATGTTCCCGGCCTTGTCCTGGGCGTACCAGTCATCGGTGATCTCCACCGGGACCCCGTTCTCGCTCACGGTGTCGCGGATCACGCGGGCCTCGACCCCGTTGGCGATCCTCTTGGTCTTGTCGGTCACCTCGACGACCACCTTCTCCTTTGTCCCCTCGGTGTCCGATTCGCGGTAGACCCATTTGCTGCCCGGCTTCATCGGCCAGTACGGGTTGTCGATGTTCGTCGTGAAGTCCGCCGGCTTGAGGTTGGCCTTCTCGCTTCCCTGCGGCAGCGACGAGCCGCTCGCCCTTGCGGTCTCCCTGCTCTCGGCGCTGCTGCCGCATGCCGCGACGGCGAGCCCGGCGACTATGACGCCCAGGGTGCTGGTGATCGACTTGGTGGTGCTGATATTGCGTCCCTCTCGGAGTTGACGGTGGGCAGGTTGTATGAGCCCTCGATGAGGGCGCCCTGAGAAGGGTCCGGAGTCCCGCGCCCCGTACATTGACCCGATGCGCCGCGCCCTGGGCACCGCTGGACTGCTGGCGGCGGCCGGCGGGGCCTACCTGGCCACGGTGCGAGGCTCGCTCACCGTCGACCTCGGCGTGGGGCGGCGTACTCGGCCGCTCGGGCCCCAACGGGTACGAATCGCCGCGCCGCGGGAGCTGGTGTTCGAGGTCGTCGAGTCCCCCTACCGCAGAACCCCGAGGGCGATGGCGCACAAGCTCGAGGTGCTGGAGCGCGGCAGCGACCTCGTGCTGGCCGCCCACCACACGCCGCTCGGGGGCGGCATGGTGGCCACCACGCTGGAGACCGTGCGCTTCGAGCCGCCGGGCCTCGTCGGCTTCCGCCTCGTGCGCGGCCCCGTCCCGCACGTGACCGAGACCTTCCTGCTCGAGGAGACCGCTGAGGGAACCGAGCTCGTGTACTCCGGTGAGCTGGGCACCGACCTCTGGGCGCTCGGCACCGCGTGGGGTGGGCTCGTGGCCCGGTCGTGGGAGCGGACGGTGGAAGGCTCGCTCGCCGCGGTGAAGGAAGAGGCCGAGCGCCGGGCGCGGGCACGGTGACGGTCCCGACCTACCGCGAGCGCCTGCGTCGGGAGGGCTCGGTGCTCGCGGCCTGCGGAGCGCTGAGCGCCGCGCTCGTGCTGGCGTTCGGCGATGGTGCCATGGACGGGCCGGTGTCGACCATCGTGCAGCTGGTGATCGTTGCCGCGCTCATGGCCACGCTCGGGGTGTTCAGCGTGCGGCGCTCGCTCGACCGCGCCGTGGCGATCGAACCCTCCAATCCCGGGACCGGCGAGCCGACCCCACTCTGGCAGCTGCCGCTGATCGTCGCCGGCCTCACCCTTGCCTTCGGCATCGCGGCGAGTTGGGACGCCGCGCTGCGGATCGGCGGAGGCTGCGTGGTGGTCGGCCTCGCCCAGGCCGTGCTGTTCGAACGCCTGGTGGCCGCTGCGGAACGCCCGGGCGCCAAGAGCTTCGTTCGGGTGGCCGGCTCCTCGCTGTTCACCGGCACGAAGCTGGGCGTGCTCAGTCCGCGCAGGTGACCGAGGGCGAGCGCTGGGCGCGGGAGGCGCTCGCTCGCCTTCGTGACGAGGGCCTCGGGCCCGCGGCCTCTGTCCGCTTCCTGGTCGCCTCGCAGCGCCGGGCGAACGAGCGCCGGGCCCAGAGGCCACAGCTGGCCGCGCAAGCGCGCGCCTGGAGCGCCTGCGGCGCGCTGGCTTGGCTGATCGCGGCGGCGGCCGGTGCCGGGCCCTGTCGCAGGCGGCTGGGTTCGGGACTCGCCTGGTGGGGCGTGACCGCGCTCATGCTCGACTGGCACCTGGGAATGGTCGAGACCGAGGCCGGCGCGCCGCGGCCGCTC
>JACCZR010000210.1 GCA_013695855.1 Thermoleophilaceae bacterium | reverse complement strand
ACGTTGCCGTCGCGGCGCCTGCGCACGCCCACGTCAAGCTCGGGCGTCTCGCCGGTTCCGAGGTCCTCCTCGCGGTTGGCACCCGGAGCCGGCGCCGGCGGCGGTTGCCGGGGCTCGGGGGCCGGCTCGGGTTGGCGCAGCACGCTGAACGCGTCGGAGCGCTCGTTGGCGTCACCGAAGAACAGGTTGCCGGCAATGCTGACGAAGCCGATGCGCCCCCCGTCCGAGCTCAGCGTGGGATCGTTGAACACGTCGCCGTCGGTGTCGCCGCCGGTGTACGCGCGGGTGGCGCGCTCGATCGTCCGGCTGGGAAGGTCCACCACGTAGAGGTCGCGAACCGTCGCGGCGGGGCGCCGTTGCCCGGTGAAGCGCAGGGCCGAGCTCACGAAGGTCGTGCGCGTCGTGGTCAGCGCGAGCCTTCGCCCGTCGGAGGACATGGTGAGGCTCTCGATGGGCGAGCTGGCCTCGGCGTCGCCGATCACCCCCTCGCGCGTCAGCTCCCTGGTCGATGCCTTTCGCGTCAGCCCAGGCGACATGTCGGTGGTGAAGAGGTCGAGCCCTGGCCCCGTGCTCGCATCGGGGCGGGGGCCAGAGCCGGTGAGGAACGCCACCTTGCGCCCGCTGAAGTCCATCGCAGGCAGCAGCGAGTTGATGTTCGCGCGCAGCGCGTCGGGCTCGGTGAGCGGGCCGTAGCAGGGCCCGGTCGAGCTCTGGTCGAAGGCGACCTGCGCCCCCGGGGGGCACGCGGGATCGTCGGGGTCGGACACGCCGGTGATGCGGCGGGTAGGCGCCGTTGGTCCGTCGGCCACCCTGCGCCAGAGGTAGAAGAAGGCGTCGGGGTCGGTGTTCTCGCCGCCGATGAAGCGCGTCTGGGCGGGCGCGTTGCGGCCTGTCCAGACCACCGTGCTGCCGTCTCCGCTGATGCCCGCGGGCCCCTGGGCGCCGGAGGCGGGCTGCCCGGAGCCCGTCGTCCGGGTCACGAGCGTGGTGGTCCGGGCCGTGCGGTCGCGCACGAAGACCTGGTTGCCGGGCGTCGTCGTGCCGGGCTCGGCCGGCAGGTCGGAGGCCTGCTCGATGGTGCGAAAGACGACCTTGGCGCCGTCGGCGCTGATCGCGGCACCTCGGCTGACCTCGGAGCCCGGGTCCCGTCCCGAGAACGACGGGTCGCGAGGGGCGTAGGTGGCCGGCACGCTGCCGCCGCTCTTCGCCGAGACGAGCTCGAAGGCCCCCGCGTCGCGGGTCGGGACGGCCATGTCGCGGACGTAGACGTCGATGTTGCCGTTGGTGTCCGCGGGCAGGAGCTTCTGGGCGGTGGAGAAGGCCACGTAGCGGCCGTCCGCGCTCACCGATGGGTTCTGGGCGCCGCGCGCCAACAAGTCGTTGGACCCCTCGTCACGGAAGTCGCCGTCGGCCACCAGGGTCAGCGCGCCGGTCTGCAGGTCGCGGCGGAAGAGCCCCCCGACCCGGTACTGGCCAGGGGGGTCGGGGTCGTCGTCGGCGAAGAAGTTGCGCGCCCGGGTCTGAAAGACCACGTGGCGTCCGCCGGAGGCCACCGCGGCGAACTGGGAGGCGTCGTCGCCCTGCTCGCCGCGCTCCAGCGAGGCGGAGACGATCGTGGCGCCCTCGCCGTAGTACGCGGTCGCCGCCACGGGCGCGGCCAACGCGCCGCCCAGCCCCAGGAGAACCGCCCAGCGTCGCCGGCTCATCTGATCCTCACCCGCTTGCGGATGGTCGCTCGGTTGCCCGCGCGGTCGCGCGCCTTGATCGTCACCCGGTAGCGGCCGGCACGGCGGTAGCGATGAGTGGCCCGCGGCCGGCGCTTGGTGCGCGTTCGGTCGCCCCAGGAGATCGAGACGCTCGAGCGCCTCAGCCCGCTGGTGGCGTCGGCCACCCGCACGCTCAGCCTCCGGCCCCGCTTGCGCTTCAGCCGCGCGCGCGGGCGCGTGCGGTCGACTGACACCCTCTCGGCCCGGGCCGTGGTCTCTTGTCCGAATGAGTCCACGGCGATCATCTCCAGCGTGTGGCGCCCGTCGTCGAGCTCGTTGCGCCCGAGCACGGTGGCGAGGCCGCGGATACCTTCCTTCACCGGCTCGTCGTCGATGCTCACCGTGTAGGTCACCGGGCTCACCGCGCTCGCCGCCGCCTGCCAGCTGATTCCGGTCCGGCGGCGGCGGACCCAGTCCTGGGGCGCCACGACCAGGAAGTCTCTGGGGGGAGCGTCGACCACCACCGCGGCTATCTGCGCGAACGACGAGCCGCCCTGGCCAAAGCCCACGATGGCGTCGCCCTGTCC
>JACCZR010000126.1 GCA_013695855.1 Thermoleophilaceae bacterium | reverse complement strand
ACGTCGAGCTCTCGGTAGCCGCTCCGGCGGCGGGCGCCCTGAAGGCGGTGGCGCGCGGTCGGGTCGGCGTGCGCCGGGGGCGTCGCGGCAAGGTGCGCGCGATCTCCACCAAGCTCGTCCGCGCTCGCAAAGCGGGGCGCGTACGGATCGTGCTCAAGCCGGTGCGCCGCTACCGGCGCGAGCTGGGCCGGCGAAAGAGGTTGGCCGCGCGGGTCACCGTCACCTTTGTCGCCTCCAAGGGAGGCCGGCGAGTGACCGGCTCTCGACGAGTCACTTTTCGAGCCGTAAAGAAGAAGCGGCGGAGCACGAGGTGAACATCCGGAGATCAACTGGTGACTGGCCGGAGATCACATGGATAAGTGTAAGTGGCACTTCGGTGAACAGTCTTGCGGATGAGCGTCTTCGGGTGCACGCTCGCCGGGATCGCAAGTCCCTCGAAGGTGAAAGGAACCAGCCCTCTTCATGAATAGAGCCCTGACAACCCCGCGACGAGCCACATGGGTCGTCGCCATGACATTCCTGGCCTTTGCGGCCCTGCTGTCATTTGCCCCGAAAGGCGAGGCGGCCTTCAGCACGCCTCAGTGCCAGGGAGCCGACACGATAGGCCGCGGGGCCTCGTTCGCGCGAGACGCTCACGGCGCGTTCAAGCTCAACTTCCAGTTCGGGTTCTGCAACTCGGCCGGTGCCTTTCCGAACGTGAGCTACGAGGCGCTCGGCAGCGGTGCCGGCCGCCGCGCGGTGGGTGAGCGCTCGGGGTCCAACGCCAACGGCAGCCAGAGCCGCAACCAGCCGCCCCGCTTCGGCATGAGCGACGAGCCCCCGAGCCAGGCGGGTCAGGCCCAGATGAACCAGGGCACCGACGCCCCGGGCGACGAAGGGCTCGTCAACGTGGTGCCCGCCGCCGTCGGGTCGGTGACGCCGCTGGTCAACTTCCCCAACGACTGCGACGTGAACCTGCTCGCGGCCGGGGACAAGACCGTCGAGCAGGACCGGGACGATGACAGCGTCTCGGACGACGTGGTCCGCGTCAAGTTCACCAAGGCGAAGTTCGACGCGGCATGGGCCAAGGAGCCCACAGCCGACACGTGGACCGAGCTGTTCACCGAGCTGGCCCCGGATGCCGACTGCAACAAGCCGATCATCCGCGTGGTCCGATTCGACGACTCGGGCACCTCGTTCGCCTTCAAGGACTACCTCGACAACGCCAACGCGGCCCGGAACTGGATTCCGGACTTCGTGACCCCCGACACCCGCACCTGGCCCAACGCCACGGTGGGCCCGCGGCCCGACTGCAATATCACGACACCTCCCACCGGCCCGGGCTCGCAGGACGACACCACCGACCAGCTCACCAGCGGCTGCGCGAACGGCAACGGACCGCTCGTCAGCAAGCTGATCGCGACCGACGGCTCGATCGGCTACTCGGACATCTCGACCGCCCGCACGGCCAGCCCGTCGCTGGCGGTGGAGGCCGAGAAAAACGACAACGACACCTACTGGACCCAGATCCAGAACGGCAGCAACGCGTTCACCGAGTCGACGGCCGACCCCAACGGGTTCCGTACCGACGGCTCGCGCGGCGCCAACTGCCAGAACACGACGTTCACCGGCGTGCCGTCCTCGACCAAGGGCAACTGGGCCCCGGTCAGCGGCGTGAACTCGCCGCAGGGCTTCGGCATCTGCACGCTGACCTACGGCCTGGTGTTCGACGACAACGCCGACGCCTACGGCACCGGCCCGGGAGAGGAGTCCAAGGCCCGCTCGGTCAAGGACTACTGGACCTCGATCGTCTCCGACGGCGGGCAGTCCGTCCTGTTCCCGAGTGACTACGCCCCCCTGCCCGCCTCGATCCTGGCGCTGGCGCGGACAGGCATCGGCGCCGTCGACTGGAACAAGGGTGGCGGTGGCGGTGGGACTCCGACTCCGACCCCGACGCCGACGCCGACCCCGGCGCCGCCCACGCCCAGGCCGGCCCCGGCCATCCCGAGCAACGTGTTCTCCATCCCGAGGCGAGCGATCTCCTCGAAGACGGGTCGCGCCACGCTCTCGGTCCGGGTTCCCGGAGCCGGTCGTATCACGGTGTTGGTGCGGGCCAAGAACGGCCGCAAGCGGTTCACCGTGGCCAACATCCGGCGCAGCGTCAGCTCCGCCGGGACGTACAAGATCACCATCAAGCCGAACCGCACCGCGCGCAAGATCCTCAAGCGCAAGGGCAAGTTGAAGACCTCGGTGAAGGTGACCTACCAGCCGAACGGCGGCACGGCTCGCAGCTCGACGAAGAGCCTGACGCTGAAGCTCAAGAAGAAGAGGAGGCGCCGCTAGCCCGACGCCCCCGAACGGAGTCACAACGCGGCGCCCGGGTCTCCATGCCCGGGCGCCGTCTCCGTTTCCAGGACCCCACGATGCAGGAGGCAGACCTCACATGAAGCGGCGCAGAGCCCCGGTCAGCGGCGGCCAGGTGGCCTCTGCCCTGTTCGACCCCGTGCGCAAGTCCGCGCGCTGGGCGCGGCGGGACAAGCTCTCTCTGTTCCTGCTGGTGGCCTCCGTGGTCCTGACGTTTCTGTTCTTCTCCCTGCTCGGCTCGATCGGGCCCGACTCGCCCGGTCGCCAGGTGCCCCTCAGCCAGCTGACCTCGCTGGTCCGTGGCGGCGACGTCACGCGCGCCACCCTGCTCGACCAGGACGCCCGCGTGGTGGTCGACGCGACGAACGGCGAGCAGCTCTGGGCGGCCTACCCCCAGTCCGACGCCCAGACCGCCAACCTCGTGCGCACGCTCTCGCTGAGCGGCACGACGGTGAACGTCGACCAGCAGTCGGGCAAGCCCGCCCGCCAGATCCTCGTCCAGTTCCTACTGCCCATCCTGCTGCTGGTGTGCCTGTTCGCGCTGTTCACCCGCGCGGGTCAGGACGGCGGCGCCGGCGCCTTCGCGGGCTTCTCGAAGTTCACCGGCAAGGGCCGCAAGAAGGGCAAGGGCGCACCCGGCCAGACAACCTTCGCCAACGTGGCCGGCGCCGGCGAGTCGGTGGCCGAGCTGCGCGAGATCCGCGACTACCTCGCCGATCCCACGAAGTACGAGCGCGTGGGGGCCCGGGCGCCCAAGGGCGTGC
>JACCZR010000202.1 GCA_013695855.1 Thermoleophilaceae bacterium | reverse complement strand
TTTCGTAAGCTTATTACTTCTAAGCTCAATAGGAGTATACCACCGAACACACGTACGTAAACCTCCTTGGCTGAGCGGTTGCGCCGGGGACCGGCAGCAGCTTCTACGCGGAGGCGGGCATGGCGCCGGCCACGCGCTCGGCCCAGGCCTCGGGACGGACGAGCTCGCTGAGGTTCGGCAGCGACTCGGGGCCGTCCCACACGCGGTTGAGGCCCTCGATGCCGTGCGCGCGCACCACGCGGTCGCAGAAGCTCCGGCCCTGCTCGTACTGGCGCAGCTTCATGTCGAGGCCCAGAAGCCTGCCGAGGACCCGCTCGGGCGCCGAGCGCGTCCCGCGGCGGCGCTCCATCGCAGCGCGGAGGTCTTCGTGGTCGGACAGCAAGCTCGGAGCCACGGCGTCCATGACGTGCTCGGAGTAGCCCTCGACCACCGCCATCACCGCCTGAAGGCGGTTCATCAGCCGCCGCTGGATGCGGGTCTGGACCAGCGCCGCGAGGCCGCCCTCGGCGAAGCGCTCCACAAGCGCCCGCGGGTGGGGCAGGCGTGGCAACGCCCCCGCGCTCCCACGCTCGATGCGCACGTCCACGGTCTCCATGTACTCCCCGACCAGGCCGCCCAGATGCTCACGCAGCCAGGGCACGCCGCCGAACTGCAGGACGTGGGTGACCTCGTGGGCCGCCACCCACCCCTCGAAGCTCTCGCGGTCGACATCCATGTCGCGTGCCGCGCGCTCGAGGTTGGGAGCCACGAACAGCAGCCGGGGCGGGACGTCGGGCGCCAGCAACGAGAGCTCGTACTGGCCGAGCACCCGCTGGGACACGTAGCCCATCACCAGCCCGGCCTCGGCGGCCAGCGTGGCGGCGGCGCCCATGCGCAGCGCTCCGGCGAGCGGGCCCGCCGCCTCCAGCCGCTGGTCCAGGCGCTCCGCCACGGGGTCAAGCAGCCGTGACAGCGAGTCCAGGTTGATCTCCGCCCAGCTCGCGCGGTCGATCAACTCCGGGCCGGGACCCTTGCCCGCCACGGCCAGTCCGGTGTAGCGACTCACCTCACGCTCAGCGTCGCGCACCTGTCTCGCGAGCTGACCGGCATGGGTCGGCGGGCCCACCGAGCCGGCGGCGAAGCGCGCGATCTGGCGAGCGAGCGACCAGTCGACCATGCGCTGTCGAGGCTACAGCTCGGGCAGACGCTGTCTTAGCTCCACCACGGGCGCGAAGAGGTCGCCGTGCTCGGCCGTCCGCTCGAGCACGGCGCCCGCCTCGAAGGTGACGTCACCCGGGTCGCGGGCTTTCTCGACCTCCGCCCAGCGCAGGGGGGTGGACACGGTGGGCCACTCGCGCGCGCGTAGGGAGTAGACGCACACCGTCGTCTTGTGCTCGTCGTTCTGGCTCCAGTCCACCAGGACCCTGCCCACGCGGAGCTCCTTCTTCTGTGTCGAGACGACTAGCTGGGGGTGCCGGGTCTCGAGCAGGCGGGCCAGCGCCTGGGCGAGGGGCTTGGTCTGGTCGTAGGTCGCCTCGCCGTCGAGTGGCGCGTAGACCTGCATCCCCTTCGAGCCCGAGGTCTTGGGGAAGCATTCGAGCCCGAGCTGGCCGAGCAGGCCCCGCAGCAGGCAGGCCACCTCGCAGCACTCCAAGATTCCCGCGGGCTCGCCGGGGTCGAGGTCGAAGGCCAGCGTCGTGGGGTGCTCGATCGCCTCGGCGCGCGACAGCGAAGGGTGCAGCTCGAGGTCGGCCAGGTTCGCCGCCCAGACCAGCGTAGGCAGGTCGTCGCAGAGGCAGAAGTCGATCGTCTTGCGGCTGACCGGTATCGCGGCCGTGCGCACCCAGTCGGGCCGGTGCGATGGGCACTGCTTCTCGTAGAAGTGACCGCCGTCCACGCCATTTGGATAGCGCTTGAGTGTCAGGGGCCGCCCCAGCAGGTGCGGCAGCACGTAGGGGGCCACGCGCGTGTAGTAGTCGATCACCTGGCCCTTGGTGAAGCCGGGAACCGGATAGAGGACCTTGTCCAGGTTGGTCAGGCGCAGCTGGCGCCCCTCCACCTCGACGTGCGTGGCCGGCAAGCCCTAGTTGGGGCTTCGCCCCAACGGCCCCGATCTACTCCGCCCCAACGGCCCCGATCTACTTCTTCGTGGACGCAGCGGGCTTCCTCTTGGCAGCGGGCTTCTTCTTCGGCTTGGAGGAACCCGAGCCGTTGCTGGCCTTGGCGCGACTCGACTCCTTCTTCTCGCCGCCTGAGCTCTGGCGCTTCGAAGACGCGATGCTCGCCTCGAGCGCGGCCATTAGATCGGGTACCGCCTGGGGCTCCTCGCTCGGCGCCTCGATCACGATCTCCTCGCCCTCTGCCTTGCGCTCGATCATCTCCAGGACACGGTCGCGGTACTCGTCGCGGTACTTGTCGGGCTCGAACGCAGCGGACAGCGAGTCGATCAGCTGGCGCGCCATGTCGACTTCGCGCTTCGTGGTCTTCTCGTTGCCTTCGGGCAGATCCTCCAGCGAGTCGGGAGCGACGACCTCGTCGGAGAAGAGCATCGTCTCCATCGCCAGCACGCCGTCGCGTGGGCGGATGGCCACCAGGTTCTCCTTCGAGCGGATGACCACGCGCGCGATGGCGACGCGGCCGGTCTCCTCCATCGCCTTGAGCAGCAGCGCGTAAGCCTTCGCTGCCCCGGCTGCGGGCGCCAGGTAGTAGGTGTGGTCGAAGTACATGGGGTCGATCTGGTCGAGCTCCACGAAGTCCTCGATGTCGATAGTGCGGGTCTTCTCGGGCTGCACGGAGTCGAGCTCGTCCGGGGTGATCACCACGTAGCGCTCTGGCCCGATCTCGTAGCCCTTGACGAGGTTCTCGTAGGGGACCTCCTCGCCCGTGCTCTCGTTGACGCGGCGCTGACGCACCCGCGAGTTGTCCGACCCGTCCAGCTGGTTGAACCGCACCGTCTTGCGCGAGACGGCGCTGTAGAGCTTCACCGGGATGTTGACCAGCCCGAAGCTGATCGCACCGCTCCAAATCGCTCGAGCCATCGCCCCCGAAAGTTACCCGTCAGGCGTGATTGCACCTTTTTCGCGGGCGGGAACTTGCGGCTCGCGCACCACCTCGGCCGCGTCGATGTCGTCGCGCAGCCCCTTGAAGGAGGGCGCGCGCAGGGTGCCCGTCTGGGTCCACTCGCGGAACTCCACGTGGGCGACGAGCTCGGGCTCGACGAAGACGGTGCCCTTTGGCGGCTGGCGCCCCTCGAAGGGGCTGGTGTCGCTGCGCAGCGGCTCGAGCTCGCGCTTGAGCAGCCCCAGCGTGGCCTCGGTGAAGCCTGTTCCGACCTTGCCGGCGTAGACCAGCCGCCCCTCCTCGTCGTGCACGCCCACGCATAGAGCCCCGAGGCGGCCGCTGCGCCCGCCGTCGCCAGGCGTCCAGCCGCCGATCACGAGCTCCTGGCTGGCCACGTTCTTGACCTTGATCCAGCCCGAGGCGCGGCGCCCGGGGTCGTAGGGACAGTCGAGACGCTTGGCAATGATCCCCTCCAGGCCCTGTGCCCTGCTGGCCTCCAGCAGAGCGGCGCCGTCCCCCGCCCGGTAGGCCGGCGTGCGCCACGTGGGCCCATCGAGCTCCAACGACTCCAGTAGCCGGCGCCGCTCCTCGTAGGCGAGGGAGAGGGTCGAGTGGCCGTCGAGCCAGAGCAGGTCGAAGATCACGTAGGTCGCCGGGACCTGGCGCATCTTGCGCTTCACCGCAGAGTCCGAGGCGAGGTGCATCCGCGACTGCAGGCCTTGGAAGCTCGGGCGGCCCTCGGGGTCGAAGGCGACCACCTCCCCGTCGAGGATCATGCGCTGTGCGCCCACCGCGCGGGCCAGCTCTCGGAGCTCGGGGTAGCGGGGGGTGAAGTCCGCGCCCGAGCGCCCGAAGGCCTCGACGTGGCCGGCGTCGAGGTGGACCACGGCGCGCACGCCGTCCCACTTGATCTCGTAGCCGAACGCGCCGTCGTCGCGGGGAAGGCCGCCGGTACGCGCCTTCATCGGCTCGATGCGCCCGGGCATCGGCTCGGCCGCCGGGTCGGCGGGCGGGTCCATGCGGTGGATGAGCCAGTCCTTGCCCTTGGTGTGGATGAGCGCGTAGCGGCCCTGCACCCGCTCGCCGTCGAGCACGACGATCACCTCGTTCTCGCGGAACTTCTCGCAGGCGTATGTGCCCCGGTCCCAGATGTCCATCGTGCCCGCGCCGTAGGAGCCCTTGGGGATCTCGCCATGGAAGTCGAGGTACTCGAGCGGGTGGTCCTCGGTGCGCACGGCCAGGCGGTTCTCGTCGGGGTGGCCCGGAACGCCGCGAGGCAGCGCCCACGAGGTGAGCACGCCGTCGCGCTCGAGGCGAAGGTCCCAGTGCAGGCGACGCGCGTCGTGCTGTTGGACCACGAAGCGCCCGCCCACCTCGGCGGCGTCGCCCCCAACGGGCTCGGACGTCTGGCCGAAGTCGCGTTTGCGCTTGTACTTGTCGAGCTTCTCGGCCATCTAGTGGGCCACTCTGAAGCGGCCCGCTCGGATGCGCGCCATAGTCGACGATGCTACGAGCACCCTGGGCATGATCTCGGGCGCGCTGTCGGCGACTGACCCCGGCCGCCGCCCTGGTGCCCCCGCAGGGCGCAGCTCTGCTACGTCAGAGGCGTGTTGTCGAGGTCCTTGCGCAGCTCCTCGATCGAGCGGTAGACCTGCGCGGCGCCCGTGTCGCGCAGCTCGTCCTCGCCGAAGCCGCCGGTGAGCACGGCCACGGTCTCGATGCTTGCCCGCTTGGCCGCCTCGATGTCCCAGGTGGAGTCGCCCACGAGCACGGCGTCGCGTGTGCCGGCCTTCTCCAGGGCCGCCTCCACCAGGTCCGGTTCGGGCTTGGTGGCCTCGACATCGGCCCCGGTGGTCCAATCGTCGGCCAGGTCGCGGGCGTCGAGCAGCTCCAGGTAATGCTCGATCTCATCGGGCTTGGCCGAGCTGGCCAGGATCACCGCCAGGTCGCGTCCTTTGAGGTCCTCGATCAACTCCCGCGCGCCGGTGAGCGGCTCCACCTCCTCGATCAGCGCGAGATAGAGCGCCTTTTCGGCGGTGCGGATGTCCTCGCCCTTCTCCTCCTCGACTTCCTCGCCGGCGAGCTCGGGGACGATCTGGTCGCCGCCCATGCCGATCGAGCGGTGGATGCGCCAGATCGGCATCAGCACCTCGTGCTGGCGAAAGGCCCTGTACCAGGCGATGGCGTGGTGGAAGTTGGTGTCGACGAGGGTGCCGTCGACGTCGAGAATCGCTGCTTTGGCCACAACGACGGCCTGCCCGAGAGGGGCTGTGGTCAAACGGGTGGGACAGACGTCCAGGCCTGCGGGGGCGAATTCGCGCGCGGCGCCGCTCGTGGCGAGACATGGGAGATGTCCCTCCTTCGCCCCCATGCCCTCCTCCTTTCCGCGCTCATCGTCCTGGTCGTGGCCGTGCCCGCTCCCGCCGCAGCAGTCGCCGCCGGCTGCGCCAACGCCACGGCCAGCCCGAGCAGCGTCTCGAGCAAGGCCGCGGTGAAGACCACGGTCTGCCTGATCAACAAGCAGCGCAGCTCGCGCGGGATGCGCAAGGTGCGCCTGAACGGCCGGCTGTCCAGGGGCGCCGTGCGCTACGCCCGGGACATGGTGCGCCGCGATTACTTCTCGCACGTCTCGCCCTCGGGGTCGACCTTTACGCAGCGCATCGAGCGCACCGGCTATCTCCGCGGGGCGCGGGCCTGGTCGGTCGGCGAGAACCTCGCCTGGGGCTCGGGCAGCCTGGCCACACCGCGCTCGATCGTCCGTTCCTGGATCAAGAGCCCGGGGCACCGCGCGAACACCCTCAACGGCCGCTTCCTCGAGGTCGGCATCGCCGTCGTGCGCGGCACGCCCGGTAGCTCGGGCGGCTCGGGCGCCACCTACGTCAACACCTTCGCCTACCGGCGGTAGGCCTCGTGTTTCGGTCCCATGGCCCCGGGGCAATCCGAGGTCATGTGTCAAGCCCGACCCGTCACCAAGGCGCGGCTGGAAGAGGGGGGTTCGCTGTGAGCATCGTCTGCGAGGCGCCACTGCTGGAGGTGCCCGACACACCCGCCCCCGACGCTCCGCTGCCCGACGGCCCCGCTGGGCCCGTCGTGCCCCCGGACGGTCCGGCGGCCCCGCCGGTCGAGACACCGCCCGACGGGCCGGCGGTGCCAGAGCCCGCGCCGCCCACCGAGCCGCAGCCCGGGGCGCCCGACGTCCCGACGCCCGACCCCGTCGGGCCCGAGACGTAGCGAACGGAGCGCGCCGCTGCCGGGCGGGCCTACACAATCCGCTCGAGCACCGGCGACCTCTCGTCCTCGATGAGTGCAATCACCGCCCGCTCGACGGTCGGCTGGATCTCGGGCCAGCCGCCCTCGGCCTCGACCAGGAGGTCGGTGGCGCCGGCAATGACGAGCCCGCCGTCGTGGCGGTCGAATACGCGGGGGTCGATATAGGACGAGCGGCAGACGGCCGGCGTGTTGCCCAGCAGGCGCGCCACGTCCTTGACCACCCGGGTCTGCACGCGCTTGCGTGCGGTTCTGGCGCCGCTGGTCTGCCCTGTGAGCGCCAGGAACCAGGCAGCCAGCACCGTCGCGCCCCAGGTGCGGAAGTCCTTGGCGCTGAAGTCACCGCCCGTGACCTCCTTCACGTAGTCGTTGATGTCGGCCGACTTCACGTCGCGCCAGCGGCGGCCCTCCTTGTAGGCCAGCAGCTCGTCGATGCCGCTGCGGCGGCGCTTTAGCCTGTCGACAACCTCGGCCACCCCGGGGTCGACCACCGACTGCATGCGTTTCTGGCCGCCCTTGGCCTCGTAGTCGAACTGCACCCTGGTGCCGTCGATCAGGACATGGCGCTTCTTCATCGTCGCGAGGCCGTAGGTGTCGTTCTCCTCGGCGTAGCTCTCTGAGCCGATGCGAAAGAAGCCGCGGTCGAGCAGCCGCGCGGCGCAGGCCAGCACCCGTTCGCGGCTCATGTCGTCGGCAGCGAGGTCGCGCGCGACGCGCTCGCGCAGGATGGGCAAGGTGCGCGCGAAGTCGAGCATCTCGTCGAACTTCTCGGCATCCCGACGCTGGCGCCAGCGCTCGTGGTAGCGGTACTGCTTTCGCCCGGCGGCATCGGTGCCCGTGGCCTGGATGTGGCCCATGGGGTAGGGGCAGATCCAAACCTCCTTCCACGCCGGAGGGATGGCGAGCTCGTGTATGCGCTCCACCACCGAGGGCTCGGTGATCGCCCGGCCGTCCTCGTCGAGGAACTGGAAGCCCTTCCCCCGACGACGGCGCGTGATGCCGGGGCCCGAGCAGTCGGAGCGGCGAAGGCGGGCCACGGCGAGCCAACTTACCCATGCCGGAGCGCGCGCACTCGCGCGTAGTCTCCCTGTGATGCCCACGGCGTCCGACGGCCTGAACCGCGCGCAGCGGGCGGCCGTCACCCATCCGGGCGGGCCGCTCGTGGTCGTCGCGGGGGCGGGGACGGGCAAGACGCGCACGCTCACGTGTCGCTTCGCCTGGCTGGTGGAGCAGGGCGCAGCGGCCGACTCGGTGCTGGCGCTCACCTTTTCGAGCGCCGCCGCCGCCGAGATGCGCGAGCGCCTCGAGGCGTTGATCGAGGTGCCATACGAGGAGCTGCACGTCGGGACCTTCCACTCGTTCTGCTCGCGGCTGCTCGCGGACGAGGCCCTCGAGGCCGGGCTCGACCCCTTCTTCACCTCGGTGACCCCCGCCGACCGCCTCGCGCTGCTGCTCGACCGCCAGGGTGAGCTCACGCTCCGCCACCACGAGATCCGGGGCAACCCGGCGCCGCTGCTGGCCAGCTTCGTCTCGCGGATCGACCGGCTCAAGGACGAGATGGTGAGCACCGAGCGGTTTCGCGACTACGCCACGGAGCTGGTGGAGCGCTGCGCCGGCGAGGACGACGCCGCGCGGGCCCACGGGGCCCGCGAGCTCGAGTTCGCGGGGGTCTATGCCGACCACGACAGGCTGCTGACCGAGCAGGGTGCGCTCGACTTCGGTGACCTGATCGCGCGCGCGTACTCGCTGCTTCACGAGCACCCCCACGTCCGGCGCCGCGTGGCCGAACGCTTCCGGCACGTGCTGGTGGACGAGTATCAGGACACGAACTTCGCCCAGGGGATGCTGCTCTGCCTGCTGGCCGCCGAGCACCGCGACATCACGGTGGTGGGCGACGACGATCAGGCGATCTACCGCTTCCGCGGGGCCTCGCGCAAGAACCTCGAGGCCTTCCGTGAGGAGTTCCCCGAGGCGAAGACCGTCCACCTGGAGCGCAACTACCGGTCGGGGCAGCTCATCCTCGACGCCGCTCAGGCGGTGGTGGAGCCCACGGAGCGCCTCGACAAGCGGCTGAATGGGAAGTCCGGCGGTGAGGTGCGTTTTTGGCGCTGCCACTCCGAGCGCGCCCAGGCACAGGCGGTGGCCGCTGAGGCCGAGCGGCTGGTGACCGGGGACGGCGTCTCGCCCGACCGGGTCGCGGTGCTGGTGCGCTCGGTGCGCCACGAGGGCGCCACCGTGGGCGCCGCCCTGGAGGAGCGCGCGCTGCCGTTTCGCCTCAGCGGGTCGGCGGCCTACTTCCAGCGCGCCGAGGTGCGCGACGTGCTGGCCTGGCTGCGCCTGCTGGCCGACCCGACCGACTCCGGCGCGGTCGTTCGCGCCCTCTCGCGGCCTCCGATCGAGCTGCGCTCGGTGGACGTGGCGCGGCTCACCCAGCTGGCGCGGCGGCGAAAGCTCGACATGCCCTCGGCCGTGGCGGCGGGCCTCGAGGGTCCGCAGCTCTCTCCTGAGGGTCGCGAGCGAGCGCAGGCCTTCCTGCGGCTGTACCGCTCGGCCTCGAACGCCTTTGAGGACCGCCGGCCCGACGCGTTCGTGATGCGCCTGATCGAACGCATCGGCCTGCGCCGCCAGCAGGTGTTCACCGCCCGGGCCGAGACCGCAGAGCGGCTGCGCAACATCGCCAAGCTGCCCGAGCTGGCCACGGCCTACATGCGCCGCGAGCCGGCCGCCACGCCGCGGGAGTTCACGCGCTATCTGGCCGCGGTGGCCGAGTCGGGCCTGCGCGAGGAGGAGGCCCCCGACCCCGCCGCGGACCCTGCGGTGCGCGTCCTGACCATGCACGCCGCCAAGGGCCTCGAGTTCGACCACGTCTTCGTGCTGGGCGTGAGCGCCGGACGGATGCCGGGGCCCTGGCGAAAGCGCGCCGACGGCGTGCCCGACGTGCTGGTGCCCGAGGCGGTGCGCTCGGGCGAGGACCGCAAGACCCACGAGGACGAGATGCGCCGCCTGCTGCACGTGGCCATGACCCGCGCCCGCACCAGCCTCGTGCTCTCCTTCGCCGGGCGCGGCGACGGCACCATCCGGCCCTCGCCGTTCGTGGAGGAGGCTCGCGCGGCGCTCGAGGCCGACGAGGAGGTGATGGAGGAGGAGCTGTTCGGGCCGGCCGAGGGCCTGCACTCAACCTTCCGGCTGATGCGCGACGAGCTGCTGGACACCGTGGCGGAGGTCGGGGGGCGCCTCGCCGAGCTGCGCCTGGACACCTACATGGACGTTGCCGGCGGGGTGGCGCGTTACCTCGAGCTGCTCAAGGTCGCGGCCCTGATCTCTCGCGCGCGAGAGGGCCAGGAGGTGGCCGAGGCGCTGCCCGAGATAAACGAGGTCCTCGCCCAGGGCGCCACCCGGGAGACGCGCGAGCTGCTAACGACTTCCGCGCTGGACGACTGGCTGCGCGATGCCGCCCGCGATCTGGGCCGCCGTCCGGTCGCCGCCGGCGACGGCTCCGAGCCCTCGCTCGACCCGTTCATTCCCCGCCGGGGCGCGGGGTTGATGCTCTCGGCCTCCGACATAGACACCTACCGCCTCTGCCCGCTGAAGTACAAGTTCGCCCGGGTCTTCAGGATCCCTCAGGAGCCGACGATCAACCAGCGCTTCGGCATCGCCATCCACCAGGTGCTCGAGCGCTGGCACCAGGCGGGCGGCGACCTCATGGAGCTCTTCGAGGGGGCCTGGCGACGCAACGGCTTCGGTGACTCCGACGACGAGGCGCAGTTCCGCGAGCGCGCCGTCGTGGCGCTGCGCCGGTACGCCGAGGCCGAGGACCGAAGCGACGCCGAGCCTGTCTGGTTCGAGCGCTCGTTCTCCTTCCGGCTGGGGCCGCACCTGCTGCGCGGGCGGGTGGACCGCGTGGACCGCCACCCCGACGGCACCTACGAGCTGATCGACTACAAGACGGGCAAGGCCAAGACCGAGGCCGACCTGCGCGAGGACGTCCAGCTCTCGCTCTACCAGATGGGCGCGCGCGAGTCGTGGCGCCTCGAGACCTCGGCCCAGTCGTACATGTACGTGCTCACCGGGGAGAAGGTGCCCGTGGAGCACTCCGAGGAGGAGCTCGACCGGGTGCGCTCCACGGTCAGCGAGATAGCCGAGGGGATTCAGGCCCAGGACTTCGAGCCGCGCCCCTCACGCGAGATCTGCTCGTTCTGCGACTACCGGATCATCTGCCCCGCGGCGGAGCGGTAGCGCCGGAGCGCAGGCCGGGCGTTGGCCGGCCAGCACGCCGGTCGATCCCCTCTAGGCCTCGGGGCCGCGCTGGCGCAGGAAGCGCTGGAAGTCGCGGGCGATGGTGTCGGCCGAGGGGATCTTCTCCTCGTTGTCCTCCTCGAGGTCGGCTTCGTCCGCAGCGGACTCGAGGCGCTCCACGAAGGCCTTGACCTCCGGGTCGCTGGCCACCGCGGCGCTCACCTGGCGCTCGTAGTCCTCGGCAGCGGTCTCGAGCTCGGTTGCCTCGACCGCCACGCCGGCCGCTCCTTCGAAGGCGCGCACCAGCGCCAGGGCGACCTTGGGGTTGGGCGCGGCGGCCACGTAGTGGGGAACCGAGGCCCAGAGGCTGACCGAGGGCAGGCCGGCGTCCGAGCAGGCACGGTGGAGCACCCCGACGATCCCCGTCGGCCCCTCGTAGGTCGTGGGCTCAAAGCCCAGCTGGGCCACCAGGCCCTCGTCGGAGGCCAGGCCGGTGACGGAGACCGGCCGGCTGTGGGGAACGTCGGCGAGCAGGGCCCCCAGGGTGATGATCATGCGCGCGCCCGTCGCGTGGGCGACCTCGATGACCGTGTCACAGAAGCGCCGCCAGCGCAGCGAGGGCTCTACTCCGCGCAGCATCACCAGGTCGCCCTCGGCGCCCGGCACCTTCGCCGCCGAGAAGGAGTTGGAGGGCCACTCGACCTTGCGGACCGAGCTCTCGTCGAGCTCGACGGTCGGCCGCACGGCTGTGAAGTCGAAGTACTCCTCGGGGTCCACCTCGGCCAGCTCGAAGGAGTCGAAGTGGTCGTGCATGTAGGAGACGGCTGCGGTGGCGGCGTCCCCGGCGTCGTTCCAGCCCCTGAAGGCGCACACCAGGACCGGGGCGCGCAGGGGCGGGCGCTCTGACCATCGGAGATCGGGCATTGCCTCCCACCGTACCCACCCGCGCAGGGGCGCAGTCCCGATCGGCCGGGAGGAGCGTTGGCCGGCCGAGCACCGGACCGACCGATCTCGGGTGAGCACCGCGCGCCGGGATCGTCCGAGGCCCGACCCACCATTGCGGTGTGCCCGCCACTCAGGACCGTCCCACACTGGCCGAGCTTCGCCCCGGGGGCGAGCTGCGCGGGGTGTTCGCCTGCACGCGCAAGGATCGGCTGACCGCCCGCACCGGCTCGCCCTACCTGGCGCTCGAGCTTCGTGACCGCACCGGCTCGGTACCGGCCCGCGCCTTCCGCGAGGCCGACTTCCTCGCCGCGCAGTTCGAGCAGGGTGACCTGGTCGAGGTCAGCGGCCGCGCCGAGCGGTTCCGCGACGAGCTGGTCGTCGATCTGCGCTCGGTCAAGCGGGCCGATCCCGCCGGCGTCGATCCGGCGGACTTCCTGCCCGTGGCCTACCGCGACCTCGACGAGCTCGACGGCTTCCTCGAGCACCTCGACCGCGAGGTCTACGACCGCAGGCTGCGCGGGCTGCTCGACTCCTTCCTGGGCGATCCCGGCTTTCGCGCCGAGCTACGCCGGGCGCCGTGCACCCGCAACGGCCACCATGCTTACCTGGGCGGCCTGCTCGAGCACACCGTGGCCGTGGCCACGCTGGCACAGGAGACGTGCATCCTCCACCCGCGGCTGGACTCCGACCTGCTGATCTGCGCAGCCCTTGTGCACGACATCGGCAAGACCCGTGAGTTCACGCTGGGCGCCGAGATCTCCCTGAGCGACGAGGGCGCCCTGCTCGGCCACCTGGCGCTGGGTCAGCAGATGCTGCTGGAGCGGGGCGCCGGGGTGCCATCCGAGCGCCTGCTGGCGCTGGTGCACTGCCTGCTCGGCCACCACGGGCCCGAGAACCTGCCCGGCCGGCGCTTCCGCTCGCCCGAGGCGCTCGCGCTCGCTCGGCTGAACGCGCTCGACGCCCAGGTCAAGGGCGCGCTGGAGCACGGTCTGCCGGGATGACCGTCGGCCCCGCCGCCACTTAAACGCAGGTGTGAGGGGTGGCTCATGAAGCGAGGGCCGGTTCCAGGTCGGGGTCCTGGCCCTCGACCGCGGGGTTCAATCCGAGGCCCTCGGTGAGGCGGGTCAGGATCTCCAACATGGCCTGGCTGGCAGACGAGCGACACGCCGCGGTGCGGACCGCGATCTTCACGTGCCTCATCGGTGCTCTCTCTACTGGTCGTGCGACAAGGCCCTCGCGAAGCCAGCCGAGCGAGAGCGCGGGCATGAAGCTGACGCCATGACCTATCGACACCAGGGCCTGCAGGGCCTCGAAGCCGGTGCCTTGACACGAGAGGTCGAGCGCGGGCTCGACATCGGCTTCGGCGCAGATCCTCCGGAGGGTCCGCTCCCACGGCGTTGAGGCGAGAACCCGTTCGCCAGTCAGCTGGGCGAGGGCGACCGTCTCCTCCACCGCAAGCGGATGGTCGGCCGGAAGCACCAGCAGGTAGGGATCGTCGAAGAGCGGAACGCATTCGAACTCCGTCTCCCGGCACGTGTTGATCCCGCGATAGTCCATGGTGGAGGGCCAGTCGTCGAGCTCGAAGATCACCGCGAGCTCGAGCCGGTTCTCGCTCAACAGCGCGAGGTTCTCGTAGGGCTCGCCGTCGCTGAAGCAGACCTCGGCCTCGGGGTAGCGATCCCGGAAGATGCGGTACGCCTCCGCCGCGAAGGCCCCGGTGGCGCTCGTGAAGGATCCGAAGCGCAACCGCGCGTCGCTCACGCCGCCTATGACCTCGAGCTCCGCCTCTGCCTCCGCGAGGCGCCTCGTGACCGCCTCCGCGTGGAGGTGCAGCGATCGCCCGGCCGCGGTCAGCGTCACTCCTCGCGCGCCCCGCGAGAACAGAACCACCTTGGTGGCCCGCTCCAGGGCGCACATCTGCTGGGACACGGCGGACGGTGTGAAGGACATCGATTCCGCCGCGGCGGCGAAGCTGCCCGTCCGCGCAACTTCGAGGAGCATCACTAGCCGGCGGACATCGAGCATGCCGGTGCCGATCACCGGTTGCTCCGGAGGGCTCTTCGTCCGCTGCCTGTTGTTCGGTGACCCATCTAGCTTCGGACCGCAGCGCGCCGTGTACGGGCACCTGCGCGTTCCCTCGCCTCATCGCGGTCGAGCCAGCCATGCAAGTGGACCGACCCGACAGGCTTGGCGAGTTTAGCCACCCTCAAAGGGGAACGTCCGGCGGCAGCGGCCCGAGCTGCCACGGCCCGTCGTCGTGCGGCTGCGCAAGCCAGCGCTCTGCGTCGCGGCGACCGAGCTCGATCAGCGCCCGGGCAAACTCGGGTGCGAAGAGCAGGTAGCTGAGCAGGTCGCCGTGGAGGGGGTCCGAGCCGCCCGCCACGATACGGCCGAGAAAAGCCAGATCGGGGGAGCGGAGCGCATGCTTCACACGCTTGTAGTGCGCTCGGAACACGAGCATCGCGAGCTCGCCCACTTGGTGGCGCCTGCGAGGCGCGACGAAGATGTAGGGGACGGAGCGCTTGCCCGCGGCGGATCCCGCCTCCCGGTCTCCGCCTGCTTCGTGGACGATCCGGTTGACGGTGGCGAGCGTGCGGACGTCGTGGACGAGCGGATCGACGAGCAAGGCCTGCACGATCTGGCCGGCGCCCTCGAGCGCGTCGGGCGCCCGCTCGCCCGCGAGCTGGTCGGGACCGGCGGCGATCGAGTGCGCTGCGATTACGACAACGCGCTCGGCGCCGAGCTCGAGCGCGGGCTTGATGGGGGTGTTCAGCCGCGCGCCTCCGTCGTAGTACCACCCTGCGGCGCGGGCGGGGGCGGCGACGTGGACGGCAGGGAAGACTCCCGGGATGGCCGCCGAGGCGCACACCTGCTCGGCGGTCTGCTCCGTGCCCACGTAGTCGATCCCGCGCGCGGGGTCCGCTGCGGGCGAGGCACCGCCGCGGTGGAAGACGACACTGCGGCTGGTGAGAGCGGAGGTCGCGACGACGGCGGCCTGCTCCAGCGCGCCCGCCGCTAGGTTTCGCTCGAGCTGGCCGAAGCACACGACTCGCCTGACGGTGTCGCGCAGCGGCGCCGGGTCGAGCAGCGACTCGATCCGGATGCCCGGCACGCCGAGGAACTGGCCGAGGTAACGGACGATCTTCGCCAGCGCCCGCAGTGAGACGACCGGCTCGAGTACCTGCTCGAAGGTCATCTCGCTCCAGAGCCTGCAGCCGCCGTCGGCGACCCGCTGGGCGGGCTCGTGCGCTCGCGCTGCCAGGTAGGAGCTGGTGAGCGCGCCAACGCTCGTGCCCACGAACACCCGCGGCCGCTCGCCGCGGCGCTCGAGGTAGGGCAGCAGCACAGACAGCGCCCCGACCTCGTATGCGCCGCGAGCGCCGCCGCCCGCCAGCACGAGCCCGACCGTCTCTCCCGCGACCACGCTCACCAGGAGCGGCGAGACTACATAAGCGCTTGGCGGCCGCCAGTTAGAGATCCTTACACCGAGGTAAGCCATCGGCGTTGTTCGCGCTCGGGCTCGCTCCTAGGGTGCCTCCTCCTTCCCACCGCCCACGGACGTGGGGGGAGCGGGACGTGGGCTACGCAACGAATGATCAGGAGAGACGGGGTCCGTGGGGACAGGAAGCGCAGGAACGAGAAGGACGACGCTCTGAGGTCAGGGGAGCCCGGCACCGTGGTCGCCGAAGGCCAGACCCCCGGCCTCTTCGCCGGTCTGGGCCAGACGCTCACGCGCGGCGTGGTCGCGGGTCTTTTCGCGGGGCTGCTGTTCCTCGTCTCGCAGATGGGGTGGGCGGTCGAGAACCTCGACAAGCCGGCCCTCGCCCCGATGCTCGACATGTCGACGATCTTCACCCGGGACGAGGTGCCGGCGGCGACGCCGGGGAGCGTGGTCATCGGGCTGGTGACCCACCTCAACCTGTCGATGCTCTTCGGCATCGGCTTCTCGATGCTCGTGGTGCCCCTGGCGCGGAACACGATGCTGCTGGTGCTGGGCGGTCTGGGCTACGGGCTGCTTCTCTATGTCTTGAACATCCAGATCCTGGGCCGCCTCGCGTTCGAGTGGTTTACGAACCCGAACGGTCCGCCCCAGGTCGCTGAGATCTTCTTTCACGCCGAGTTCGGCCTGCTGCTTGTGCCCTTCTTCATCGGTGCGGCGCAGCGAGTCAGGGCGGTGGCCGCATGAGCGCGGCCGACCGAGACGAACCCACAGGAGACGACGCGGTCCGCGCGGGAGCGATGCACCGCCTCCTCCGCGACGACTCGTCGCGCAAGCGTTTCCTGAAGATGACCGGCGGGACGGCCGCCGCCGGCGCATTCGCGGTGCTGCTGGCGGCCTGCGCCGGCGAGGAGGAAGAGGCCACGGTAGGCAAGGACGTCCCTCCGACCGGTCGGGCCGGCGACTTCGCGATCCTCAACTTCGCGCTGATGCTCGAGTACCTGGAGTCCGACTTTTACGAGAAGGTCGTGGAAAGCGGCATGCTCTCGGGACCCGCGCTGGACATGGCCAAGGCCTTCGGCGAACACGAGCGTGAGCACGTTGTGACGCTCAAGACCGCAATCGAGGCCGGCGGCGAGAAGCCCGTCGCGCGCCCGCGCACCACTTTTCCCCTCGACGGGCAACGCGAGATCCTACGGCTGGCCGCTCAGGTGGAGAACCTGGGCGCGGCGGCGTACCTCGGCCAGGCGACTGCAATCCAGAGCGAGGACGTCCTCGTCACCGCCCTCTCCATCCACACCGTCGAGGCACGCCACGCGGCGGCACTCAACATCGCGACCGATCAGGAGCCGGTGCCGTTCGGCGGCGCCGGCCTCGCGAGGCCGGCGATGATGGCCGCCGTCCTCGAGACGGTGAAGCCCTTCATCGCCAGCTGAGCCGAGTCACGGAAGTCACGGAAAGGACATTGACCATGACCCCCCAACCAATCCGGAGGCTCGGCGCCATCGAGGTTCACGGCATGACGCGCAGCGCCTTCCTCGTGAGGAGCGCGCTGACCGCGGGAGCGCTCTACGGCGGCCATGCCGTGGGCCCGTTCGCGCGGCGGGCGTTCGCGCAGGGGGGCGGCGACGCCGAGATCCTGAACTTCGGCCTCATGCTCCAGTACCTCGAGGCCGACTTCTATAGGCAGGGTCTCGAATTGGGGCTCACCGGGCAGGTCAGAACGCTTGCCACCGACTTCCGCGAGCAGGAGCAGGACCACGTGACCACGCTCACCGAGGCTGTCACGGGGGCGGGCGGCAGGCCGGTGCCCAAGCCGAGGTTCGAGTTCCCGATCGAGGATCAGGGCAGCTTCGTCACGCTGGGGATGACGCTCGAGGACACCGGCGTCATGGCGTTCAATGGAGCAGGGCCGAAGCTCAAGAGCGAAGCGGCGCTCCTCGGGGCAGGCAGGATCGTGCAGGTGGAAGCGAGGCAGGCGGCCGCCCTCCGGCTCGCCGCCATGGAAAAGCCGGCGCCGGATGCCTTCGACGAGACGATCGAGATGAAAGACGCACTGGCGGCTGCCAAGCCGTTCATCGAGAAGTAGGGGCGGGGGCCGGGTCAGGGACGGCAACTACGTAACCGGCGCCGACTACTTCATGGACGGGGGGTTGATGCGCAACGTCGGGCGGGGAGCTTGATCGGCCGCGAGCCGCACGAGATCTGGCAGGACAGTCTCGAGGACGGCCAGCGTCGGCTGAACCGGCCCACAGCGGTTCTCGCCGCGACGGGCCTGCTCGGTGGCTTTCACGTGACGGTCGGGCTGTTGGCCCTCGTCGTGACCACCGGAGCGCTGACCGAGGTGGTTCCTGCGCCCACTGCGCACGTGCTGGGCTCGCTGACCTTCGGGATAGGCTTCGTCTTCCTGACCGTCGGCCGATCGGAGCTGTTCACCGAGAACTTCCTCATTCCCGTCGCCGCCGCTCTCAAGGGGCACTGCACCACGAGCTCGGTCGCGCGCCTCTGGGTCATCACCTTCGCCCTGAACCTCGCCGGGATCGCCCTCTTCGTCGCCCTCGCGAGCGTCCCCGGGGTTCTCGAGCCCGAAGCGCTGCAGGCGGCCGGCGAGCTGGCCGACACCCTCGCTGGGCGCGATCTTCCGGCGGCGGCCGCGAGCGCGGTGCTCGCGGGAGCGGTCATCACTACGTTCACCTGGCTCGCCGAAGCCGCCGAGAGCGACCTGACCAGGGTCTTTGTCGCATTGGCGGTCGGCTTCGCTCTCCTGGCTCCCAGCACAAACCACTCGGTCATCGGGTTCGGCGAGATCCTCTTCGGCCTCCTGGCCGGCACCACGAGCGCCGACGGGATCGACCTCCTGCGCAACACCGCCGTCGC
>JACCZR010000201.1 GCA_013695855.1 Thermoleophilaceae bacterium | reverse complement strand
CCTGGAGATGGTGGGCGCGCTGCTCGCCGGCGACGGCGTGGAGCGGGTGGCCGAGATCGCCTCGGCGCACGCCGGGGCGCCGGTCGCGGTGATCGTTCCGCAGCTGGGCACCGAGGTCGAGGCCTGGGCGCCGCTGGAGCGCTACGTGGCCTCGCGGCTCGCCGGCGGGCGGCCCGCCCAGCCCGGGGAGGTGACGGCCGAGGTGCCGATCGTCTCCGGCGGGGAGGAGCTGGGTGCAGTGCTCATGCTCGGCCGGGGCAGCGAGGCGGCCGGCGAGTACCTGCACATGGCCGCGGTGGCTGCCCTGACCGAGGTGGCTGTGGCCGAGGCGCGCAATGAGACCGAGCAGAGCCTGCGCGGCTCGTTCGTCGAGGAGGTGCTCACCCGTGACGGCCTCGATGAGGACGACCTGGTGCGGCGCGCACGCCGCCTGGGCTGCGACCTCTCGCAGGGGGCTGTGGGCCTGTGCGCCGACCCCGGCGAGCGTGCTCCCGGGCGCGTGCTCGCCGCCATAGCCCCCGAGTGCCCCGGCGCGCTGGCGCAGGTTCACGGTGGCAAGGTCTACGCCGTCCTGCCGGTCGACCTCGAGCGGGCGCGCGAGGTGGCGGGGCGCCTGGGCCGCCACGCGACGGTCGGCCTTTCCTCGCACTACTCGGCTCCTTCGGACTTGCGGCGCGCGCTGGAGGAGGCCGAGCTGGTGCTGGGGGTCACCGCGGCCGGCGGCACGGCGGGCGAGGACATCGGCGGGGGGACCTACAGGCTGCTCTTTCGCGTGCTGGCCAGCCACCCGCAGGAGGTGCGCTCGTTCTACGAGGAGACCCTTGCCCCTCTGGTGCGCTACGACGAGCAGTACTCCACCGATCTCGTGGGAACGCTCGAGGCCTACCTCGGGCACAACTGCAACATGAACGCGACGGCTCAAGCGATCCACGCCCACCGCCATACGGTGGGCTACCGCCTCGAGCGCGTGAAGGAGCTGTCGGGGTTGGACCCGCTCACCAGTGAGGACCGCGAGCGCCTTGGGCTGGGTCTGAAGGCCTACCGGATCATCGAGCCCCGGTTGCCCCGGTAGGTTCGAGGGCCCAGCGCCATGGACGGCTCTCTCTCACTACTTCCCCCCGGCTACGAGCTCAACGGCGCATACGACGAGGCCTTCGAGCCCGATGGCTCGCCGCGCCCAGGGTACGAGCACCTGCTGCGAGCGCTGAGCGCGACCTCGCTCGACTCCGTCTCCACTGCTGTCCGCGGCGAGCTGGCCGGCCGCGGCGTGACCTTTGGCGACCGCCACTCCACCTTCCCTGCCGACCCGGTCCCGAGGGTGTTGGCCGGGGAGGACTGGAACGTGCTGAGCCGGGGCCTGGCCCAGCGCGTGCGCGCGCTGCAGGCCTTCACGGCGGATGCCTACGGCGAACGCCGGATGGTGGCGGCTGGGCTCATCCCGCGCGAGATCATCGAGACCGCCGACCACTTCGAGCCCTGGATGCTCGACGTGCCGATGCCGGCGTGGACCTACTCGCCGCTGGCGGGGCCTGACATCGTCCGCGGCTCGGACGGCGTTCTGCGCGTGCTCGAGGACAACATGCGGACACCGTCGGGCCTGGCCTACCTGTGGGCTCTGCGGGCGGCCACCGATGTCCATCTGCCGCTCGACCCTCCGGCCGACCGCCAGGAGGTCGGGCAGGCCGTTGAGCGGGTGCGGGCGGCGCTGATGGCGGCCACGCCCGGCGGGGAGGGTCACGCGGTCCTGCTGAGCGACGGACCGTCCAACACGGCCTGGTACGAGCACCGGGAGCTGGCGCGGCGGCTGGGCATCCCCCTGGTGCTGCCCGGCGACGTGCACATGCGAGGAGGCCGCCTGATGGCGATGACCGAGGGTCGCATGCGCACGGTGGACGTGGTCTACAGGCGCACCGACGAGGACCGCCTGCGCGACCCCGCAACGGGCAAGGCGACCTGGCTCGCCGAGCTGCTGCTCGAGCCCTGCCGCAACGGGCGCCTCGCCTGCGTGAACGGCTTGGGCTCCGGCGTGGCGGATGACAAGCTCGTGCACGCCTACGTGGAGGAGATGGTTCGCTTCTACCTCGGAGAGGAGCCCATGATCGAGTCCGTGCCCACCTACGACCTCACCGACCCCGGCTGCCGCGCCGAGGCACTCGCCCGCTTGGACGAGCTTGTGGTCAAGCCCCGCTCGGGCTTCGGCGGTCATGGCCTGGTGGTGGGCCCGCACGCGCGCGCCGAGGACGTGCGGGCCGCCGCCCGGCGCATCGAGGAGCGCCCGAAGTCCTGGGTGGCCCAGGAGACGGTGACGATCTCGCGCCACCCCACCGTCGAGCGCTGCGAGCTCGTGCCCCGCCACGTGGATCTGCGCTCGTTCGTGATCAGCGCCGGGGACGAGCCCTGGGTGCTGCCCGGAGGCCTTACGCGCGTGGCCTTCGGGGCCGGCGCGCTCGTGGTCAACAGCTCGCAGAACGGCGGAGGCAAGGACACCTGGGTGGTGAGCTAAGTGGTCCCCTCTGCCAGTACTTCCAGGAGAACCACTAGGTGGCTGTGCGGCCCCTGATCGGCATCTCCTGCTCCGAGCTGCGCCGGCGAGACAGCGTGCGCCAGACGCCGGAGGGCGAGCCGCCCCGCGAGGAGCTCGGTCTCGGCCTGACCTACGTGAAGGCGATTCAGGGCGCGGGGGCGATTCCCGTGGTGCTGCCGCCGCTTGACCGCAAGGTGGTCGACGAGCTGCTCGACGGCCTTGCGGGCCTCTGCCTCTCCGGTGGCCCGGACCTCGACCCCGCGCGCTACCGCCGCCGGCCGCACCCCCACCTCGGCCCCACCGAGCCTGAGGTGGACGACTTCGAGCTCGCTCTGGCGCGGCGAGCCGATGCCCGCCAGCTGCCTCTCCTGGCCATCTGTCGCGGCGCCCAGGTGCTCAACGTCGCGCGCGGCGGGGCTCTCCACCAGCACCTGCCCGACCTCGAGCAAGTTGGGAGCGAGCGAATCGATCACCGCCAAATCGAGCCCGGCGAGACCGCGACCCACCCGGTGACCGTGGAGGCCGGGACTCAGCTGCACGGCCTGTTGGACCGGACCGACCTGCAGGTCAACTCCTTCCACCATCAGGCCGTGGCCCGTCTGGGTCGCGGCCTGGTGGCCACCGCACACGCCCCCGACGGCGTGATCGAGGGGCTCGAGGCGGTGGACCACCCGTTCGCCGTGGGCGTCCAGTGGCACGCCGAATGCCTGGTCGGCCGCCCCGAGCACTTGCGGCTCTTCGAGGGGCTGGCCGATGCGGCCCGGCGCCACGCCGGCACGGGACGCGGGCTGCAGGCGGCGTGAGCGGCGGCCCGCTTCCCGACTGGGCATGCTGGCGCGAGGGCCGGGCCTGGACGCTGGGGGCAGAGGAGGAGGTGATGCTCCTCGATCCGGAGGACTGGTCGCTTGCCCAGTGTGCGCCGGAGGTGCTCGAGAGCCTGCCCCCCGAACTCGTCGATCACACCGACGGCGAGACCCACCGCTCGACGCTCGAGCTCCGCAGTGACCCCCATCCGGATGCCGGCTCGCTGTGCGATCAGCTGATGAGCCTGCGCCACGGTCTTGCGGCGGCGGTCACGGCCCGCGGGATGCGCGCAGGTGCCGCGGGCCTGCACGGATGCACCACCTGGGCGGACACCAGGGTGACCGAGTCGCCACGCTACGACATCGTCCACGACTCGATGCGCGTGCTGGCGCGCCGCGAGCCCACCTTCGGGCTGCACCTGCACGTTGGGGTCACCGACCCCGAGGAGGCCGTTCGCCTCTCCAACCGCCTGCGGGCCCATCTGCCGATCCTGCTCGCGCTCTCAGCCAACTCGCCCTTCTGGCAGGGCCGCGACACGGGCATGCGCTCCGCGCGCACCCCGCTCTTTCAGGGCTTCCCTCGCGTGGGGGTGCCCCGTGCTTTCGCCGACTACCGGGACTGGGTCGAGGCCGTGGACGTTCTGGTGCGCTGCGGGGCGGTGCCCGAGCCGAGCTTCCTGTGGTGGGACGTGCGCCTTCAACCCCGCTTCGGGACGGTCGAGGTGCGGGTGCTCGACGCGCAGACCGAGGTGGCGGACACTATGGCGTTGGTGGCCCTGTTCCAGTCGGTGTCGCGCCTGGAGTTGCTTGAGGGACACACGAGCGAGCGGCTGCTCGACTCGCCCGAGGCGCTGGCCGAGAATCGCTTCCTGGCGGCGCGCGACGGCATGGACGCCGCCCTGCTGGACCCTGCCGGTGGCCGCCTGGTGCCCGCGCGGGACGTCCTGGCCGAGCTGCTGGAGGCCTGCGCACCGCACGCCGAGGCGCTCGGCTGTGCGGCCGAGCTGGCGCTGGTTGATGAGCTGGCCCGGTCGTCGGGCGCCGACCGTCAGCTCTCGCTCGCGCGCGAGGGCGGCCCCTCAGCGGCTATGGCCGGGCTGGCTCGGGCC
>JACCZR010000200.1 GCA_013695855.1 Thermoleophilaceae bacterium | reverse complement strand
CGGCGGCAAGGAGCCGGCCGTAGGCCCCGAGCTCGGTGGATGTCCCGATGGCGGCGTGGAAAAGATCTTGCGCGCGGGCCTGCTCTACAAGTGCCGCGTCGAGCCGGCGCGCCGCACTGGCGTGTTCGTTGTCGGGCATGGTTCTCAACCTTTCAGTCCCTCTGTAGGGGCGCGCGAAAGGAAGAGAGAGAGTGAGACCTAACGAACGATCGGTCGGCTGGCCCCGCGGGTCTCGATCATTCTCCTCGAGGCTCCACGCCTCAGCGCGGTTGCGCTTCGGTGGTATGCGGGCCTGGGGCTGAAGTCATGCCCGCAGGGTCAACTCGACCTCCCACGCTACTCCTTTCGCGGCTCACCACAAACGATCTCGCCGGAGGACCAACCGGAGGGCGCTCCCGCCCTTCCGCGCCCACGTCCGGCCTTCGGTGGCGCTCTTCCTGCCTAAGGCGGCCGGTGGGCCGAAATGGGCGGTTCAGCGAAGGAAGGCCCGCTCTTCCGATGGCATCGCCTTGGAGCTACAGACGCCTGCGTCCAGGCACCGGCAAGGGCTTGCGTTGAGGCGACCTAGCGGATCGGCGGCGGGATTCGAACCCGCGACCTTCGGGTTATGAGCGCTGAAGCGGTCGCTTGGAAGGACGCCGCCGCCTCATCGACGAGCGGCCGCGCTGGAGTCAAATTGATGCCCATTTGATGCCCTGAGCCGGTCGCCGCCAGCCGCGGCGAGCTCGTACAAGTACCTGGCTTGCAGGAACTTCGAGAGCGCGCCCGACAGGATTCGAACCTGTGACCTTCGGTTCCGTAGACCGACGCTCTATCCAGCTGAGCTACGGGCGCAGAGGGTCAGAGGGTAGCGGCGGGTCTGGGGCCGATTGGGCAAAGCACGAGCGCTCAGCAGCGCAATCTGAGGCGGATGTCGGCCTGGGGACGGGCAAGCGGACCGCCACCGCTGCGTACCACCCGACACCGCCCTCGCCGCGCGGCCCTCGGCCCGTTTACGAACTTCGGGTCGAGGCCTTGGCGCTCCAGGCTCGACTCGGCGTCGTCGGCCGTGCGGCCCACTAGGGCGGGGACGCGCACCACGCAGCGGATCTGCTGGGTCGAGTAGGGCCGCACCGTTGACCCAGGCGGGGTCTTCTGCACGACCACGCGGCAATCGTCGGAATCGAAGGGCGCCTGCTTGCCGTAGCTCGGGGTGAAGCCGCGGCTGTTGAGCGCGATGTTGGCCTGGGTCGCCGTCTTTCCGACCACCGCGGGCATCCGGTTGTCGCCCGGTCCGATGCTCTCCTCGAGGTCGCACCCGACACCGGCGACGAGTGCGAGAGCGAGAGCTGCGGCGGGCGCGGCGCGCAAGAGGCGGAGAGGGCGGGATTCGAACCCGCGAGAGATCTTGCGAACCCTACTCGCTTAGCCTGCCGCCGCTGCTGCGCCTCACTGCGCCCCCTTGCGCCGTGCCTGCAAATCGGCCACTTCGAGGCCCGGGCCGGGGTCGGCCTGCTGCGCTTGGCTGCGGTCTGGTGCTGCCACGGTGCTGCCATAGTCGGTCCTCGGCGGGGTCACTCGCTAGAGCGGTCGTGCTCCAGGCGGTCGAGCAGCTCCGCGTTGTCTGACCCCGAGCCTGCGGTCGCGTCGACCGGCGGCGGAAGCTCCACGTGCAGGCGGGTCGCGTGGTCGAGCTCGGCGGTGCCGTGCTCCAGCTCGCATCCGAGCAGGTGCCCTCCGCGCCTGCGGTCCCGGGTGGCGAAGTGCAGGTGCCAGCCGGCGATCTCCACCCCGCCGAGCGGCCCGGGAAAGCGGAAGCCCACGACGGTGCCCTCGACGTCGCTGAGCTCGGTGATCCGCTGCTGGGCGATCACGTCCGCCAACGGCGGGTAGGGCCGGCGCTGGCGTGGGACCGAGCGCACCCGCACCCTCGAAAACCGCCCTTCGACCCGCACCGCCGCGCCCTCCGCCTGCGGCGGCTCCCCGTCGTCGAGTCGCCGCGTCAGGGCGTCGAAGTCGAGGGGCCCGTCGAGCTCGACAGTGCGGTCCGGGGCGAACGGCACGACGACGGCGAACGGGGTCACCGCCTCGGCGGCCACCGGGTGGAGTGAGCCGTCGAGCCGCGCCTGCCACGCCCGCCCGTGGATGACGAGCAGCTCGCCGTCGCAGCCGTCGAGGGTGCCCAGGCCGAGGTCGCCGTGCTGGAGCAGCTCCCCGATCGCCACGTCGCCGTCGAAGTGGCCCGCGAGCAGAGCGTCGATCGTCGACGTCTGAAAGAGGGCGTGGTCGCGCCGCTCGGGATGCAGCTCGGCATGGCGCACCAAGTCCACCTGCAGGGCGGCAAGGAACTCCTCCTCGCTCACCGCCGGGGCTCCGGTCGCCGCATCGGGGTCGACCCTACCCTGCGGCCCCTTGAGCGGCGATCTGAGCTGATTGCTTCGCGGGCCCCACTCGACGGCGGGACGCCGGGCAGATTGAGGTTTGCCCGGCGTGACTCGAGCGGCACCGCCTGCTCGAAGCTGCCCTTGCGTGCCCCCTGACCGTCGACTGAGACCTCGGTGTCCTTGTGCAAGATGCCTGAGTGCTTCTGCCCCGAGGAACTGGGCGGAGCCTGCTACTTCGAACCGGTAACGGCCGAGTTATCCGACTGGATGCCGACCCATGAGCACTTCCCAGGCTCAAAGAGAGAGGGCGGACATCGGGATCTCGACAACACCGTCCTCGCCCACCGGCTCTGCAACCGGATCGACTATTCGATCGGCAGCGGACGGCCCTACGCGAAGGATCTGGCCCGGGTCAAGGCAGCCCGGGAGCGGGCGATCCAGGACAACAACTAATCGCGCCGCTGACTCCGGGAGCCCGCAACGCGAGCGCACACGTTGCCGATTCATAAGAAGATTCCCCTCTCGTCTGCTCTACCGGGCATCAGTTCAACGGCTCGACCGACGGCTGGTAGACACGGAAGCCTGCCCGGCCCTCGCCGCCGGTGCGCTCGGTCTTCTGCACCGTGCCGTCGACCCGGGCGCTGTAGATGATCGATTGCACCTTGTCCGAGCTGAGGCGCTGGTAGACGATGCGCTGCCCGTCGGGGCGCCACGCCGGCTCGGCGATGCCACCCTTCTTCGAGAGGCGCACGACCCCGTTGCCGCTGGGACGCAGGCGGTACAGGTTGCCGCCGCGCGTGAACACGATCTGGCTGCTGTGGGGCGACCAGTCCGGCGTCGACGCGCCCCGGGACGTGATCCGGCGCACCCCCGAGCCATCGGCGTTGACCACGTGGAGGTTCTTGTTGCGCCTGAAGGCGATGCGGTTGCTCGTCGACCACGACGGCTGGCCGCCGCCCTTGCCGGTGAGCTGCTTGAACCCGGTGCCGTCCGCGTTGACGGTGTAGAGCTGGCTCTTACCGCCGGCGACGCCCTCGAAGACGAGCTGCAGGCCGGTCGGCGAGTAGGCGGGGCGCTTGGCGGCGATCCCGGGGAAAGCGAAGAAGCGGCGCTGGTTGCCGTTCGGCCTGCTGGTGACCAACCGCCCGTCGCCGAGGTCGTAGGCCAGCCGCTGCCCGTTGGGCGACCAGCTGGGGTTGCGCCCGCAGGCACTGGGCAGGCCCTCCTGGCAGAAGGGCCCGACCACGTTGTCGACACCGTCCACGCGCAGGCCGAAGGGCGACACCCCGCCGCTGTCGGCCTCGAAGTACGCGAAGCGGCCGTTGCCGCCGGGCCACGCGGCGCTCGCCGCGGCCGGAAACGCCAGGATGGCCAGGCCGCCCATCAACAGTGCCCGGCGAAGCCGGCCGAGGTGCTGCGTGCTTGTCGAGCTTGCGCTGATGCTGTCCAGAACCCGCGGGTTCCCTAATTGATGCGCTCTACCGGCATGGCCTCGCCCTGCCCCCCGGCCACGCACATGGTCTCCAGGCCGATCGTCTTGTCGTCGGTCTCCAGGCCGTTGATCAGCGTGGTCATGATCCGGGCGCCGGTCATGCCGAAGGGGTGCCCGAGGGCGATCGCCCCGCCGTGCGGGTTCATCTTCTCGAGCGGGATGCCGCACTCGTCCATGATCGGGATCACCTGGGCGGCGAACGCCTCGTTGAGCTCCACCCTGTCGACGTCCTCGATGGTCATGCCCGCGCGGTCGGGCACCTTCCTGATCGCGCCGATGGGCGCCACGCCCATGATCTCGGGCTCGGCCGAGCGGCGGCTCGAGCTTTGGCAGGCAAGGGGGGTTGGGGGGGTTGCCGGCTTCGGCGCGGACAGGTCGACCGCGCGCGTGGCCGCCCGCCATGGGCTGCGGTCGATGGGGCCGAGGGTCTGTATGGAACCGGATCTAGCCCCGCGGCGGGCGGCTCCGGGGAGCTGCCGGGCCGAAAGCGGCCCGCTGCCGCCGCACAGTCGGCTACCGGGGCGGGACGCCGCGCGCACCCGTGCGAGCCCGCCAGGAGCGCTGATGGGCCGCAAATGCTGCCACCGCGCAGCCACGGCGCAGTTCTGGCGCTCGGGGCGGTGAAGGGCGCCGGCGCGAAGTGCCTGCAAATGCGAGGCGGAGAGGGCGGGATTCGAACCCGCGAGAGATCTTGCGACCCCTACTCGCTTAGCAGGCGAGTGCCTTCAGCCGCTCGGCCACCTCTCCGCGAGAATGGGCATTGTATGCGCCGATTCGCAGCCGGCCTCATCGTGGGCGCGGTCGCCCTGCTGGTCCTGGCTCAGCTGCTGCTGCCCGCCTATCTCGAGGAGAGGGTGGCCGGCCGGCTGACCGAGGACGGCGGCTCGGCGGAGGTGTCGCTCAGCGCCTTCCCCGCCGTGAGACTGCTCGCAGGCGACGGCGACCGCTTCGAGGTCCGCGGCCGCGGACTGCGCTTCGTTCCCGGGCGCGGCGAGCAGGTGCTCGGCCACCTGGACGGCTTCGACGAGGTCAGCCTGGAGGTGGACGACCTGTCTGCCGGGCCCGTCGAGGCAAGCCGCTTCACGCTCGACCGCTCCCGCGCCAGCGAGCCCTACCGCGTGAGCATGGAGGGCAGCATCAGCCCCCGTGAAGCGATCAAGCTGATCGGCTCGGAGGCCGGCGGAGCGCTGGGGGGGATCGCGGGTGACCTGGCGGGCGATGCCCTTCCCGGGGGCGGCAACATCGAGCTGCCCCTGACCCTGGACGCCGAGCTGGCCAGCCGGGGTGGGCGAGCCGAGGTGGTGCGGACCGACGCCACGGTGGCGGGTCTGCCCGCCGGCCCGATCGCCGAGCTGGTGGTAAGCGCCGTCGTGGCCGACCTCTAGATCGTCAGGCCCTCCAACCCCAGCAAAAAGCGCTTGTTCTCCAGGCCCCCGGTGTAGCCACCGAGGCCACCGCCGCTGCGCAGCACCCGGTGACACGGCACGACCACCGGCACGGGATTGGCCCCCAGAGCGTTCCCCGCGGCGCGCACCGCCCGCTCGCTCCCCGCGACGCGCGCGACGTCGCGGTAGGTGAGCTGCTCGCCGAACCCGATAGCCGCCGTGGCGTCGAGCACGCGGCGCGAGAAGCCTCGGGTCAGCGAGAGGTCCAGCGGGAGCTCGAACTCCTGCCGCCGACCCTCGAAGTACTCGTCGAGCTCGCGGCGGGCTTGCTCGAGTCGCGCGGGCGCCTCCAGCACCCGGGGCGATAGCCGCCGGGCAAGGTCGGCGAGGACGGCATCGTGGCCGTTGACCGGATAGGCCACCCGGGCGAGCCCGGTGGGCGTGGCCGCCAGCAGCAACTCGCCCATGGGCGAGTCCACAGTCGCGTAGGCCACGTCGACCAGCCCCTCGCGCTCCGCCCGCTCGGTCACGCCGGCCAGCGTCTCCTGCGGGGGCTCCGAGGGCAGGGTCTGCGCCTTCAGGTCGCGCTCGAGGTCATCCACCGGTGTGCTCCTTCTCTCAGCTTGGTCAGGCCCTCGTGAACGCTGCGCCGTGCGGCGGGCTCCGAGCAGTCGAGGGCATGGGCCAGCTCGGAGTAGGGGGTGTCCAGCACGCAGCGAAGGACTACGGCCGCGCGCTGCTTGTGGGGCAGCAGGCGGACCTCCTCGAAGAGGCCGCTCTGGCCGGCCCGACCGGGGTCCTCGGCCCCGCGCTCGGGCAGCTCGTCGCTGGGCAGCTCACGCCGCATGCGGGCGCGGTGGACGTCGACTGCCTTGTGCTCGGCGATGCGAAACAGCCACGCCCGCAGGTGGTCGGCGTGGCGCAGGCGGGGGTACGCGCGAAGGGCCGCCAGGCAGGTCTCCTGAAAGCAGTCGTCGGCGTCGGCCGGGCCCACCGAGGCCGTCAGGTAGCGATAGACGTCGCCCCGGTGCTCGTCGAGCACGGTCTGGAAGGGCGGCAGAGCGGTCACGTCTCTACAACGTGGCAGCCCCCGGCCTTGTGAGGTGGCTCAGCCCTTGACGAAGATCGGCGAGCCGAGCGGGATCGTGTCGATCAGCCAGCGTGCCTGCTTGGACTGCGCGCGCATGCAGCCCAGGCTCACGGGCTTGCCGATTGAGCTCTCATCGCGGGTGCCGTGCACCGCCAGGCGGTCGCCACCGGGCCAGTCGGGTGGGAGATCGACCTGATGGCCGCTCAGCGCAAGCACGCAACAGCCGTAGGGCGAGGACGGATCGGTGACCTTCAGCTTGTCGGTGACCGAGAAGCGGCCCTTCGGGGTCGGGTTGCGCGGCGAGCCGATCGCGATCTCGAGCCTGCGCACCGCGCGCCCGTTCCTGCGCACCTCGATGCTCCTGCGCGAGAGGTCGGCGTGCAGCGACCAGGGGCTCGAGTCGAGCTCGGCGCCGTCCGCGCGAAGCCATCCCACCTGTCCGTTCTCGAGCTCGGGGGCCTGTACCGCGAGCCAGTCGCCCTGGCGCCGTACCACCCCAAAGACCCGGGGGCTCTCGAACTCAGTTCTGACAGAGAGCACGCGGCGTCTGCCGCGGCCGCCCGGCCGGCTGAAGAGCACGGGGCGCCCGCGAACCGTCGCGGTCACGTTGCCCGAGGGCTCCTTCTTCGAAGGCTTCCTCTCAGAACCGGAGACGGGCGGCCCGACCTTTCCGGGTCCGACGGCGGCGGGCACGAAGACGCGCTCGGGATTCTTGCCACCGCTTCCCGCGGGCTGGGTAAGGGCGCCCACCACGGCGGCCAGCACCATGAGCACCCCCGCCGCGATGGCCACGGGCGCGAGCCAACGCCGTCGGGAGGGCGTGGGCTCGTCAGCGGATTCCGCGGGGTCGAGCTTCTCCGCGGCGGGCGCGCCCTCCGTGGCCCGCGGCCCTATCTCCGCCCAGGTGCTCGGCTCGAGCAGCGCCTTCAGGACGTCGCCCAGGTCCGTGGCGCGCTGGAGGTCGAGCAGGCCGGACAGGCGCTCGATGGCGCCGGCGCGGCGCCGGACCACCTCGGACTCCTCGACCTCGAACTGGGCGGCCAGCGCCTCGTCGGGCACGCGGCGGCACAGCGAGAGCTCGAGCAGCTCGCTGTCGCGCGCAGGCAGCTCCTCGAGCGCAGCTGCCAGTTGTTCGGTGGAGATCATCGTCCGAGGGAGTCCTCCCAACCCGGATCGGTAGGCGGCCCCTGAGCTTAACGGTGAGCTGCGGGCATCCCGGTCAGACGCGGTACCGCGGCGGGGCTGTGAACGAAGAGAAAAGCGGTGACAGGACGGCTCGGGAGCCCTAGCTCGGGTCGCCGCCGTCCTGCCCGCCGGTCGAGCCCAGTGGCGACGGCTTGCGGCCCTCTCCGCGTGCCGCGAGCTCAGCCGGGGTGGGCTCCCCCTCGGCGGCCGGCTCTTCGGCGGTTACCGGAGGACGACTCGTGGCGCGGCGATTCTGGGACTTCGGCGAGCGCTGGGTCTTGCGCTGGCGCGGAGGCGTGTCCGTGCGGGTGGGTGCCGGCGTCTTCGGCAGGTGCAGCAGGTTCTCCACCTTGGTCACCTCGGGCACCTCTGCCGCGCGGGACTCGGCGAGCTTGATCAACTGTGGCGTACGGGCCTCCCCGCGCAGCCAGACCACCCCATCGGCCACGTTCACGTCGACCTTTCCCTTCGCGATGCGGCGATCGCGGAACAGCGCGCTCTCGACCTTGCGGGCGACGGTGCCGTCATCGAGGTCCTTGGGCGCGGGCGGCGGCGCCGATTCGGCGCGCTCCTCGCCCCCACCACCGAGCAGGCCGCCCACGGCCTTCTGCACGAGCCGGAGGGGGACCTGCGCGACTTTCAGAGCAGCGGTCAGCGGGTTATGGGCCATGGTCTTTGCATGCCCGTGGGCTCGGGCCCGAAACCCGCCGCTACGAAGGCTGGGCCCGCATCCGCCCTTCGACGGCCTGCAACACCGAGGCGCGCTTGCGATGCGTGGTCTCGTAGAGCTGCACGGCGGCCAGCTCGGCGGTCGTGGCGCCGGTCAGGCGGTCCTTGACCTCGGGCACGCGCATGCGCGAGTAGTCCTCCCAGGGCTCGTTCACGTGCACCTCGGCGCCGGCCCCGTCCTCAGCTCCCTCCTCGGCGAACTCGGCGACGAGCACGGGTTCCTCGTCGACCTCCTTGGCTCGCGGGGAGGGGGGCGGTGGCGCCGCGGAAGGTGGCGGTGGCGCCGCGGAAGGTGGCGGTGGCGCCGCGGAAGGTGGCGGTGGCGCCGCGGAAGGTGGCGGT
>JACCZR010000196.1 GCA_013695855.1 Thermoleophilaceae bacterium | reverse complement strand
AGGCACTGGCCACTGACGAGGTGGCCGAGCAGGGGTCCGTGCGCGCCACCCTCTCCTACGACTGCGGCGAGTTCGAGTTCAACTGTTCGGCGATGCGCATGCGGATCGCCAGAAGCGCGATCACGGTCTTCGACCAGCAGATCAAGGTCCGTGGGGACGTCAGGTTCGGCCCCGGCCGGCCCGGTCAGAAGTCGGTGCTGCTCGAGCAGCTGGACCCCGACGCTGAGCCCGAGGTGCTCGTGGACGTCTACACCGGCGGAGCCCATTGCTGCCTGATCTCCTTCGTCTACGACTTCCAGGACGGCTCGTACCAGCAGATCGGCCACCGCTGGAACGATCCCGGCTACGTCCTGCGAAACCTCGATCGCAGGGAGCGGCCCGAGTTCGTGTCCAAGGACCACCGGTTCGGCTTCCTGTTCACCTCCTTCGCCGAGTCGCGCTTCCCGATCCAGATCTGGCGCTTCAAGGGCCGCAAGTTCCGCGCGGTGACGCGCGGCTTTCGCAACGTGGTGCGCAGGGACCGCGACCGCCAGCTGCGCTTCTACCGGACCCGCAGACGCCAGAAGGGGGACGTCCGTGGGGCGCTTGCCGCCTACCAGGCCGACAACTACCTGTTGAGCCGCAGGACGGCGGCTCGCGGGTGGCGCCTGCTCAAAGGCCTGGCCGACCAGGGCAAGATCAAGCGGCCCTCGTTTGCGTCGGGGCCGTCCGGACGGGCCTACCTGCGCTCGCTGCAGCGCAAGCTGCGCCGCTTCGGCTACACGCGCTGACTCGGGCCACCATCTGCCAGGGTCTAGGCCGTGGCGAAGAAGGGCGGAAAGCGCAAGGCAGCGCCGGGCGACGTGGCCACGAACCGCCAGGCCCGCTATCGCTACAACCTCCTCGAGAGCTGGGAGGCCGGCATCGAGCTCCACGGCTCGGAGGTCAAGGCGCTGCGTGAGGGCGGCGTGCAGCTCAAGGACTCCTACGCCGAGGTGCGCAACGGAGAGGTCTGGCTGCAGCACATGTACATCGCTCCGTACAAGCCGGCCGCCCACGACAACCACGAGCCTGAGCGCCCCCGAAAGCTGCTCTTGCACCGTCGTGAGATCGAGCGGCTGATCGGCAAGACCGCCGAGCGTGGCCTGACCGTGGTGCCTACCCGGATCTACTTCAAGGGCTCCAAGGCGAAGGTCGAGATCGCGCTGGCGCAGGGCAAGGACATGCGCGACAAGCGCCGAGACCTCAAGGCCCGCGACCAGCGCCGCGAGATCGACCGCGCGCTGGCGGAGCGCTCGCGGTGAGGAGGGGATCGCGCCGCGAGCTTCGCTCTCTTCGAGATGAAGACCGTGGTCGCCCGGGTGCTGGAGCGCACGTCACTGAAGCCGTGAGGCCGCCGGAGACCGGCGTGCGCCGTGGCATCACCTTCGTGCCGCGTCGCGGAGTTCGGGTGCGGGCGCTCTCGCCGCACCCGCGCTGACCTCGGCGAACAGCTGCCCTATACGTCGGAGAAGTTGCGCTCCAGGAAAGTGGCGTCCATGCCCACTGCCAGCAGCGCCGCGAGGCCCAGGTAGACCGCCGCCACCGCGGCGCGGGTGCGGGGCTTCACGCGGTGGTACTCACGCGCCTCGGGGTCGTTGCGGTGCTTGAAGCGCCGGTAGGTCTCGAAGCCGCCCACCAGCAGGATCAGGACCATGATCGGGTTGGGGAATACGAAGGCAAGCGCAACGAGCGCGGCGAAGCCCACGAGCCACATCCAGGTGGAAAGCGCCGCGACCGCGCGACCGCCATCCAGCGGCGGCACGGGCAGCAGGTTGAAGAGGTTGAGGAAGAAGCCGGTGAAGGCCAGCGCCTGGAAGAGCTCGTTGCCGGTGATCGCCCACAGGGCGAGCGGCACCAGGCAGCCGATCGTGCCCAGCACCGGGCCGGCCAGGCCCACCCGCGCCTCGGCGGCGGCGTCCTTGGGCAGCTCCTTCATGCCCACCACGGCACCCAGGAAGGGGATGAACAGCGGCGCGCTGGCCTTGATGCCCTCGCGGCGCAGCTGCAGCACGTGACCGAGCTCGTGCACGAGGAGCAGCAGCACGAAGCCCAGGGCAAAGCGCCAGCTCCAGATCAACGTGTACGCGGCCACCGACACGAGCATCGACGCCGAGGTGGTGAGCACCTTCAGCTTCGGCAGCAGGAGCACTGCGGCCTTGCCCTTGCTGGCCAGGAAGACCAGCGCCGCGGCAAGGGGCCCGAGCACGCGCCGCCAACGCGGCCTGGTGCGGTGCGCGGGCTCGGGGTGGAACGCGCCGGGTGGTGTTGGATAGGTACCAGGCTCGACGCTCACGACATCGAGTCTAGGAGGCGCGATCAGCGGGCCTGCGCCCAACCCGCGCTAGAATCAGAGACGAGGGGGCGATCCAGATTCGACGTGGGATCGACGTCTCGATGTAGCGAGCCGAGGACTCCGGGTTGGCCTCGTAATAAGAATCCCGGAACAAAACCAAGTGCGGACTCCAACCATGAGTTCGCCCTCGCCGCTTAACAGCGTGTGAGGGAGTCGCTCCGGACAGCCCGCGATCCGGGTAGCGGCTTCAAACAGCGGGCTCACCTCCGAGGCAAATCCCTCGGCTTCGGGGGGACATCAACAGGAGGGAGTGGCACCGGCAACGTGTCCCGCGGATCGACCTAGCCGGATAGCCGAGATCAGACTCTGTCGGGAACGCTCGTAGCAAGCATCGGGGTGCAGTTCCGCGGACGCCGGGGCAGAACCGGCCGCCTCCACTGAACGTCGACGAGCTGACCGAGCGCGCCAGCGCGCAGTGTGGGGCCCCGGGCGACTGCCCGGACATCGCCCGAACGATCGAGTCGGTCTCCGCCGCGGTGGTGGCGGAGGGGGGCGCGGCCGCGGGGAGAGGGTCCTCGCGCCCAAGTACCTCTTGACCGTCGCCCTCCGCTAGGGCTCGAGGACAACCTTTGCCGGTGGCGCCGCGGCCGTCGATCCGCTGCAGTGCGCCGGCGGGGTCGTCCAGGGCAAAGCGTGCTCCCACCATACGAGCCCGAGTGCCGGCTCGGGTCCCGTCAGCTCGTTGATCTGCACCGCCCTCATGGGGCCCGTCAGCCTCCCAGCTCGGCGCGGAGGGCGTCGACCGCCCGCCGCAGGTCGGTTACCTGGCGCTCGATCTCCTCGACGCGGTGATCGAGACCCGGCGAGCCCAGGTCGGGCGGCGATCCGTACGCCGCCCGGGGTTCAGGCGGTTCGCTCTCCTCTTCCCGATCGGCCTCGTCTTGCGCTTCGACACCGAGCCGGTGTCGGTAGCGGCGCTCCTTCTGGCCTGGCCGGCGCTCCAGGCCGGCCACCAGCTCGCGCTCGGCCAGCCGGTCGAGAGTGGCCTGCAGCTCGGCCAGGTCGGGGAAGTGGTGCAGGCGCTCGGCGCGTCCCTTGAGCTCGCCGGGCGTCTGGAGGCCGCGCAGCATGAGCACTCCGAGCACGGCGATCTCGTCGCGGCCGAGTCCGAGCGCCTCGTCGAAGGTCTGGCGGTACTTGGCCGCGCGGCTGCCCTGGCCGCTCGTGAAGCGCGCCCATCCCCGTTTGCCGAGCGACTGGGCGGCCTGATGCACCGTGTGCTCGTCGAGCTCGAGAACCGGGTAGCGGTTGGTGGACTGGTTCGCGGCGGCGCGCAGGGCGTTCACGCTGAGCGGGTAGGCGTCCGGCGTGGTCCGCTGCTTCTCGATCAGGCAGCCGAGCACCCTCAGCTCCTCGGGGCTTGCCTCACGCACGATCGGCGAGTCTACGGGCGGTGCGGTGGCTCGTGGACGGCATGAACGTGATCGGCTCGCGCCCTGACGGTTGGTGGCGTGACCGGCCCGCTGCCCAGTGCCGCTTGGCAAGGGAGCTGGCGGCCTTGGCGGCGGCGACTGGAGACGAGGTGGCCGTCGTGTTCGACGGGCATCCGCACGAATGCGGCATCTCAAGTGTTGATGTCTCCTTTGCGGCCGGTGGCCGCGATGCCGCTGATGACGAGATCGCTCGGCGGGTCGAGGCGGACGGCGCCGGCCAGGCGTTGCGTGTGGTCACGTCCGACGTCGAGCTGGCCTCGCGCGCCCACGCCGCGGGCGCCGAGGTCGAAGGCTCCGGGACCTTCCGCCGGCGCCTCGACGAGGTCGCTTCGTGACGCGCCAAGGCGCTGCTCGGCGCCGCGTTCCGGGTCACGCAGCAGAGGGGGGCGGTCCCTCGAGTCAGACGTACTGCACGTACTTGTAACGACGCGTGCGGATCGCAACGTAGCGTGGGTTGCCCTGGCCGGCGCTCGGCCCATTCTGCAGCAGCATGTCGCGGCGGCCGAAGCGCAAGGGTCGCCGGGCCAGCCTGCGCAGGTTGGGCCGGAGTTGCGCTAGGACGCAGCCTCGCTGAGCGCCGCCCCGCGCGTGGGCCGCCTCGACGTCGCTGTCGAAGGGCTCGATCCGGCCGTCGGGGTCGATCAGGTAGACGGTCTCCTCGCGGAGGAATGCCTCGGTCACCGGCGAGCCGAGCGCCGCCGCCGCAAGCAGCGTGCCGCCGATGCGGTAGACGTCGCGCACGACGCGATCTTGAACAGCGAGCTGGTCTCGTTGACCACGTCGCCGCGTCCGGCCCGCAGGAGGGTGTGGAGGTCGTCCCGCGTCCCGAGGGCCGCCACGACGATGGAGATGTTCTCCACCTCGTCGGAGGTCACCGCTGCGAGCGCCCGCGCGCGGCCGAGGCACAGACGTCTGAGCGGAAGCGGCTGCCGCCGCGTCCGAGCACGATGGGTATGCCGTACTCCTTGGCCCGCTTGACGTTGTGATTCTCCGGGTCGTGCTCGACGGCGAGCACGGGCACGTCGAGCTCCCGGAGCGGGACGGACAGGCGCAGGCCCACCTGGCCGAGCCCGACCACCACCACGTGGTCCCTGCGGGGAATCGTGCGCCGGCCGGCGATGGCGGTGAGCCGCCTGTCGAGCAGCCGGTTGACGGTCCCCGCGGTGAAGATGGCCGTGAACCCGAGCCCAGCGAGCATGGCGAGGGCGGAGAACACCTTCAGCCAGCTGGGGCCGTCGTCGATGAGCGGGTTCGGGCCGACGGTCACGATCGTCTTCGTCGCCGAGTAGAACGCATCGACGAGCGGCTCGTCGAGGGCGATGGCCAGGACGGTCGCGTCGAGCAGGAGGATGAACAGGAAGCCGAGCAGGCCCGCCATCAGGATGCGGGCGCTCAGCTCGAAGGGGTTGAGGATGGATCCGAGGTTGGTCAGGAGCCAGTGGCCGCGTGTCGGCACGTAGGGCTCGATCGGGACGAGCGCCGGACCGTCGGAGCCTTCCACGACACCCGCAAAGCCGCCGTCCCGCCGGCTGACTGACAGCAGGCGATCGTCGAGGCACGGTCCCGCAAGAGGGGACGACCATGCCGGCCATCGACATGACCCGGACGTTCCGAACCGCGCGCGAGAGCTGGGCGGCGACGTCGCTGTCGAAGACCGTCACCACGAGCGGCACGCCCGGACGCACGTTCTCCACCACGAGCGCCAGCCTGAGCGAGACGTGATCGTCGTTCGAGATGACGACGACGGCGTCGACCTCGCCGCCAAGCGCCCTGCGGATGGCACGGTCGTGCGGATCGCGGAGGTACGTGACCTTCGCTCCCGCCGTGTTGAGGGCGCGTTCGGTGACCTCGGTCATCTCGTCCTGGCCGATGACCAGGATCTTCCGTCCTTGTGAGGGCTCAGCTGACGGACTGTCTCCCACGGCGCGTGATATGCCGGAGGAAGCGCGCTTCTCGGACACGCCCCTAGCGAGGGCGGCCGATGACCGAGGCAGCGCCGACGAGATCCTTGGCGACGCCCATGTCCTCGAGCGCCGCCACGTCGAAGTCGACCAGGGCGTGGCGCTCCTCAGGGGTGAGGTCGTAGCCGGTGAGGATTGCGGGGGCCTGGGCCAGTTGGTGGGCGAAGGTGGGCCGGTCGCGGGCGGCGAGCAGCACGGCTTCGACCTGCTCGAGGGACACGCCGCGATCCTATTGGGGTGGTCATCTGCGCGCATCGCTGCTACCGTGCTGACCGATGGTCAACAAGGAGGAGACGATGGAGGAGACGGTCAACGACGCCCCGCGCGAGAAGCGCTTTCTGCTTGCCCGCGCCGAGGCCAAGGCGCTCGAGTGGATCGCGAGGCGGCTGCCCAAGCGCGTGATGCCCGACCACCTGACGATGCTGGGAGTGGCAGCCGCGGTGGGCATCGCCGCCGCCTACGTCCTGTCCAACGAGAACCCTGTCTGGCTGTGGGCGGCAAGCGCACTGCTAGTGGTCCACTGGTTCGGTGACTCGCTGGACGGAACCTTGGCGCGCGTGAGGAAGACTCAGCGGCCCACCTACGGCTACTACCTCGACCACCTCGTCGACGCCATCGCCACCGCGCTGATCGGCCTCGGCCTCGGCCTCTCCCCTTACATGCTCCTCAGTACCGGTCTCGTGATCGTCGTGGTCTACCTCGTGCTCTCGATCAACACATACCTGGAGACCTACGCCTTCGGCGTCTTCAGCCTCGGCTACGGGCGCGTCGGCCCGACCGAGGCGCGAATAGCTTTGATCGCTCTGAACGCGGCGATGGCGCTGGGCGCGGGCCTCTCCTTCGAGGTGGCCGGCCTCGGCGTGACTGCGCTCGACTTGGTGGGACTCGGGCTATCCGCTCTCGCAATCGCGGCACTGGCGGTGCGGGCGACCCACAACCTTCGCGTGCTGGCCGAGCGCGAGCCCGCTGAGGTCGTTTCCTGGCGGCCGGGCTAGGCGTCTACCTGGCGCACCGCCGACAGCAGCAGTTCGCTGAAGGTGGGGAACTGCATCATCGAGTCGCGCAGGGTCTCCAGCGCGACCTCGGCCTTGACCGCGACCACTGCCGCATGGATCCACTCACTCGCCAGTGGGCAGACCGCCCAGGCTCCCACGAGCACGCCACGCTCGCGGTCGGCCACTACGCCGGCGCGACCCTTGAGGTCCTTGCCGAAGGTCTCGGCGCGGTCGGCTTTGGAGATGTCCACCTCGGCCGTGGCCACGTCGAGGCCCTGCTCGCGGGCCTGCTCGGCGCTGAGGCCGACGGCCGCGATCTCGGGGTCTGAGAAGACCACGCGCGGGACGGCCTTGTAGTCGGCCACGTGCCCGCGGCCCATGATGCACTCCGAGGCCACCCAGCCCTGGTAGGAGGCCACGTGGGTGAAGGGCGAGATCCCGGTCACATCGCCCACTGCGTAGATGCCCTCGGCGGCCTGGCAGTACTGGTCGACCTCGATGCCCTTCTCGCCCGGCTCGATCCCCACCGTGTCCAGGCCGATGCCCTCCACCCGGGGGGCGCGGCCCACGGCCACGAGCAGACGCTCCGCTGATACCTGATCCGACCCCGCGGTCACCCGCACACCGCCGTTGCCGTCAGAGGCCACGGCGTCGGCGCGGGTACCGACCCGCACGTCGATGCCCTCCTCGCGCAGCAGCTCGGTCATCAGCTCGGAGACCGCGGGGTCCTCGCGCCCGAGCAGGCGGTCGGCGCCCTCGACTAGGGTCACCTCAGACCCGTAGCGCGAGAGCATCTGCGCGAACTCGATGCCCACGGGGCCGCCCCCCAGGACCACGATGCTCGAGGGGATCTCCTTCATCGCGCTGGCCTCGCGGTTGGTCCAGTAGTCGACATCGTCGAGCCCGTCGATCGGGGGGATGGCGGAGAGGGTGCCGGTGGCGATCACGATGTTGCCGGCCTCCAGCTCGCGGTCGCCGGCCCGGACCTTGCCCGGCCCGGTGATCTCGCCGTGCTCCTTGATCACCTCGATGCCCATCTCCTGGTAGGCCTTGACCTTCGCCCCGTCCTCCAGGCCGCTGTTGAGGTAGTCGCGGTACTCGCGCACCTCCGCCCAGCGCGGCTCGGGGGCGTCCATGCCCGGCACCCTCTTGGCCTCCGCGCGGGCCTCGACCGGCCGCAGCAGGCCCTTGGTGGGGATGCAGGCCCAGAACGGGCACTCGCCGCCCACCAGCTCGCCCTCGAGCATGGCCACGCTCACGCCCTCGGCGATCAGCTTGCCCGCGGCGCCGCGGCCTCCGGGGCCGGCGCCCAGCACCACGACGTCGAAGCGCTCGCTCATGCTGCTCCGCCGAGCTCGGCGACCTCTTCGTCTGAGAGGTCGATCTCCGCGGTCGCAAGGTTGTCCTCGAGGTGCTCGACCGACGAGGTGCCGGGGATGGGCAGCATCACTTCGGAGCGCCGCAGCAGCCAGGCCAGCGCGATCTGCGCCGGTGAGGCGCCGTGGCGCTCGGCGATCTCCTCGAGTGGGCTGCCATCGCGCATGAGATTCCCCGAGGCGAGCGGGAACCAGGGGATGAAGCCGATGCCGCGTTCCTCGCACGCCTCGAGCACGTCCTCGGCGGCCCGGTCCTCGAGGTTGAAGCGGTTCTGCACCGACACGATCGGCGTGATGCCCTCGGCGTGCTCGAGCTGGTCGACTGAGATCTCCGAGAGGCCGATGTGGGCGATCTTACCCTCGTCGCGCAGCTCGGTCAGCGTGCCCAGTTGGTCCTCGGCGGGCACGTCCTCGTCGATGCGGTGAAGCTGGAGCAGGTCGATGCGATCGAGCTTGAGGCGCTTCAGGCTGCCCTCCACGGCCTCGCGGAGGTGCTCGGGCCGGCCGTTGGTGCGCCACTTACCCGGGCCGTCGCGAAGGAAGCCCGCCTTGGTGGCGACCAGGAGGTCGTCGGGGTAGGGGTGAAGCGCCTCGGCGATGAGCTCCTCGGACACGCCCGGCCCGTAGGAGTCGGCGGTGTCGATGAGGTTCACGCCGAGCTCGATCGCGCGGCGCAGCACGGCCAGCGCCTCGTCGCGGTCCTCGGGCTCGCCCCACACCCCGGCGCCGGTGATGCGCATCGCCCCGAAGCCGAGCCGGCGCACGGAGTGGTCGCCCAGCCGGAGAGTGCCGGTGTTGGTGTCTGTCAGTTGATCGGCCATTACCCCCTTCTGCCCAAGGGGGGCCCTTGGATATCAGTCCGAGGCCGCCGACTTCTTACGGGCGGCGAAAGCCGGGGCGCGCCGCCGCGCCCGGCCGGAGACCAGCCGAGCGTGCGCTCCGCCGCTAGGCGGCCTGGCGCAGCGCCGCCAGGTCCTCGTCGCGCGAGAGGCGCTTGAGCGCCCGGTCTTCCAGCTGTCGGACCCGCTCCGTCGAGAGGCCCAGCTGCTTGCCGGTCTCGCGCAGGGCGGCCGGCTCGAAGCCGGTGAGGCCGAAGCGCAGGCGCAGCACGTCACGCTCGGCGTCGGGCAGCTGCTCCACGGCCTGCTGGACGGCCTCGCCGGCCATGCCCTCGCCCACCTCCTCGGCGGGACCGGGCTCCGAGCCGGCGATCAGGTCGCCCAGGGAGGTCTCCTCGGACTCCCCGACCTTCTGGTCGAGGCTCGAGGGGGTCTGGTCGGCACGGCGGATGTCCATGACCTCGTCGATGGGCAGCTCCACCCGCTCGGAGATCTCGGCGTCGGTGGGCTCACGGCCCAGCTCCACGGCCAGCTTGCGCTCGGCGTCCGCGATCTTGCGGGCCCGGGCGACGATGTGGACAGGCAGGCGCACGGTGCGACCCGAGTTGGCAAGGCCGCGGCCGATTGCCTGGCGGATCCACAGCGTTCCGTAGGTGGAGAACTTGAAGCCCTTGCGCCAGTCGAACTTCTCGACCGCGCGGATCAGGCCGAGCATGCCCTCCTGGATGAGGTCGCCGAGGGCCAGGCCCTGGCCCTGGTACTTGCGGGCCACGGAGATGACCAGGCGCAGGTTGGCGTTGATCATCCGGTCCTTGGCGGCGAGGTCGCCCTTCTCGATGCGCTGGGCGAGCTCGATCTCCTCCTCGGCTGTGAGCAGGGGGTGCCGGCGCGCTTCGTTGAAGAAGAGCTGCAGGGAGTCGGTGGTTACTTCAGGGACTAGGTTGCGATCGTTCGACACTTATCGAAATATAGCAGACGGGGACAGTGGGGGAGAGGCTTTGCCATCAGCCTCTACCTGGACTACGCACGGGGACCCGTGGTGGGTCAGCGGCAGCTGAGCACGGACTCGAGCAGCTCGGGAAAGCGCTCGTCAAGCTCTACGCGCCGCAGCGAGATCAACCTAAGGGTGCCATCTGGACGGGTCTGGGTCAAGCCCGCCTGCCTCAAAACCTTCAAGTGGTGCGAGAGGGTCGACTTGGAGACCGAGACCGAGAAGGACCCGCAGGCGCACTCGCCGTCCCGCGCCAGGCAGCGGACGATATTCAGCCTGACGGGGTCGCTGAGGGCGTGGAGCAGGTCCGGCAGCTCCACCTGTCCGAGCGCGGGATGGGTCACTGTCCTCACCTCGTTCGACCTCTGTCGAAGAATATATCGACGCCCTGGGTGGCTCAGGTCTCGAGGCGGGTCTCCTCGAGATCGAGGTCGCGCTCGACACGGCGCATCACCTCGTCGGTGATGCGCCCCTCGTTGCGCAGCGCCAGCAGCGCACCCCGCTCGGCGGCGATGATCTCGCGGACAAGCCGCTGGTAGGCCTGCGAGCGCTCGTCGTAGTGGGCGCCGTCGCCGTCGCCCTCGGCCTGCGCGCTGAAGCGCCGGTGGCGCCAGTCGTAGAGGCCGCGCAGGCGCACGGCGGTGTCGGCGTTCACCCACTCCTCGCCTGGGAACCTAGACCGTGTGGCCCGCCGTTCAGAGACGACGGGCCATACGGTCTAGGAGCGGAGGGCGCGGGCCATGATGTCGCGCAGCTCGCGCTGATCCTGAAGCGCCAGCTTGGCGATGGGAGGCGGCGGCTCGCTCATGCGGGCTGCGATCTGCTCGCGCAGGCGCTGGCCCTCCTCGGTGACCGCGATCATCTTCACCCGCCGGTCCTCGGGGGAGCTGCGGCGCTCGATCAGGCCGCGCGACTCGAGGCGGTCCACGATCCCCGTGACGTTCGAGGCGTCGCAATGCAGCGAGCCGGCCAGCGCGCTCATCGGCAGCTCGCGGCCGGGCTCGAGCGCCTTGAGGGCGAACATCTGCATGGGCGCCAGGTCGAACTCGGCGGCGATGCCCCACACGCGGGGCCGGTGGTGGCTGAAGAGCAGCTCCAGCATCAAGCCCCAGGCCTCGCGGTCGGGCGCAGTGCTCATGCGAACATCATATTCATCTACCTCGATAGTTGCAAACCTCAAGCAGTTTGGTACGGTGCCGCCATGCCGGCAGCGATAGAGGTCAACGGACTGGTCAAGGAGTTCAAGAAGGGCCCCCGGGCGGTCGACGGGATCGACCTCCGCGTGGAGGAGGGCGAGATCTACGGCTTCCTCGGGCCCAATGGCGCGGGCAAGTCCACCACCGTGCACGTGCTCACCACGCTGATCCCGCCCACCTCGGGCGAGGCCCTGGTGGCCGGCTACGACGTGGCCAAGCAGGGAGCCGAGGTGCGCGAGCAGATAGGCGCCGCCCTCCAGGAGGCCGCCCTGGACCCCTTCCTGACCGGTCGCGAGCACATGCGCCTGCAGACTGCCCTCCAGGGCCTCCCGCGCGCCGAGCGCACCAGCCGAGGCGACGAGCTGATCGGGCGCGTGGGCCTGTCCGACGCGGCCGACCGCAAGGTGGGCGGCTACTCGGGGGGCATGAAGCGCCGGCTCGACCTGGCGCTGGCGCTGGTCCACCGCCCGCGCATCCTCTTTCTCGACGAGCCCACCACCGGCCTCGACCCCCAGAGCCGCACCGCTCTGTGGGAGGAGGTCGAGGGCCTGGCCTCCGGCGACGGGGTCACCGTCTTCCTCACCACCCAGTACCTCGAGGAAGCCGACGCCCTGGCGAGCCGGGTCGGGATCATCGACGACGGCAGGATCGTGGCCGAGGGAACGCCGGCCACGCTGAAGGCCGAGATCGGAGAGCCCAGCGTGGAGGCCGTCCCCGCGGACCCCGGCGACCGCGAGCGGCTGGCCGGCGTGCTGGCCCGCTTCGGCGACGACGGCGACTGTCCGCGGAGCACGCCGGACGCCGTGGCCGTCCGTCTCGCCCGCGGTGACGGCGGGCTGGCCGACGTGGTCCGCGCGCTGGACTCCGAGGGCGTGGCCGTGCAGCACCTGCAGGTGCACGCCCCGTCGCTGGACGACGTCTTCCTGGCCAAGACCGGCCGCTCGCTGGAGGGCCAGGGCGCAGGGGCACAGGAGGACGGCGTCCCCGACGAGCGCGAGGCGGCGTGAACCCGGGTAGCACAGGAGCACAGGCCGAGCGTCGGTCGGCCGAGCACCGCCCGCTCCACCAGGTGGCTCTACAGATCGGCGCGCTCGCGCGCCGCTCGGTCAACCGCACGCTGCGCCAGCCCGCCCAGCTCGTGCCCTCGCTGGTCTTCCCGCTGATCCTTATGGCCATCAACTCGGCCGGACTCGGCAAGGCCACCGAGATCCCCGGCTTTCCCACCGACTCCTACCTGACCTTTGCGTTGGCGATTCCCTTCATCCAGGCAGGGATCTTCTCGGTCTCGAACGCGGGCAGCGATCTCGCGCGCGACATAGAGACGGGTTTCCTCGACCGGCTGGCGCTCACGCCCATGACCGGGCTCAGCTTGGTCTCGGGACAGCTCGCCGGCGTGCTGGTGCTCGGCGTGATTCAGGGCGTGATCTACCTGGTCGTGGGGCTGGTCGCCGGCGCGGACTTCGAGGCCGGCCTGGCCGGCGTGCCCGTGCTGCTGGCCCTGGCGCTGGCGATCTCGTTCGCGTTCGGGTGCATCGGCATCTTCGCGGCGCTGCGGCTGGGCAACGGCGAGGCGGTGCAGGGCCTGTTCCCGGTGCTGTTCGTGTTCCTCTTCCTGTCCTCGATGGCGCTCCCGCGCGACCTGATCGAGCAGGACTGGTTTCAGACGGTGGCTACCTACAACCCGGTCTCGTACTTGATCGAGGGCATCCGCAGCCTGTTCATCGACGGCTTCGACGGCCAGGCCCTGGCCCTCGGCTTCGGCTTCTCGCTGGCCATCGGGCTGGCCTTCCTGGCCGCGGCCAGCGCCACCCTGCGCACGAGGTTGACCCGGACATGAGCGCCTCCCCGGGCGCTCGGCCTGTGCTCCGGCGCTACCGCTCCGTCGCGCTGGTCGTGGCCTGGCGCAATCTGCACAACTTCTTCCTCAACCCGTCGCTGCTGATCCCGTCGATCATCTTCCCCCTGTTCTTCTTCACCGCGTTCGCCGGCGGGCTGTCGCGCGTGGAGGATCTGCCGAACTTCGACTTTCGCTCGGGCTATACCGCCTTCCAGTTCTCCTTCGTGCTCATGCAGGCTTCGGCCTTCGGCGGTGTCTTCACCGGCTTCGCGATCGCGCGCGACTTCGAGTCGGGCTTCGGGCGGCGGATGATGCTGGCCGCCCCGCGGCGCAGCGGGCTGCTGGCCGGCTACGCGCTCTCGGCGCTGGTGCGGGCGCTGTTCATCCAGGCGCTGCTGTTCGTCATAGCGCTGGCGGCGGGGATGCAGGTGGACGGTGGCGCCATCGACGTTGTGGGCATGATCGCGCTGGCCTTGATGATCAACGTGATCGCGCTGATGTGGGCGGCGGGAATCGCCTTTCGCTTCCGCTCGATCCAGGCCGGGCCGCTCATGCAGACGCCGGTGTTCCTCGCCCTGTTCATGGCGCCGGTGTACCTGCCCCTGGACCTGCTCGAGGGCTGGGTGCATGCGGTGGCCACGGTCAACCCGCTCACGCTCGTGATGGAGTCGCTGCGCGGTCTGATCTCCGGCGAGCCCTTCCACACCGGAGCGGCCTTCGCCGTGGCGGCGGGAATGGGCGGGCTGTTCGTGGGCTGGGCGCTGCGCGGGCTGCGCTGCGCCGAGCTGGCCGGCGGGTAGCCTCGCGGCGATGGCGGACCAAGAGGTGAGTGAGGTGGTCGAGGGTGACGGCTACGCGGTGGCCAACCTCGAGGCGCTGGGCGACGGTCCGGGCTTTCGCAAGGTGCGCAAGGAGCTCGGCGTGACCGCCTTCGGAGTCAACGGCATCGAGCTGCCCCCCCACTTCGAGGCCGGCCGCCACTTCCACGACGAGCAGGAGGAGCTGTATTTCGTGCACCGCGGCCGCCTCGAGCTGGAGTTCGGAGACGGCAGTACGCAGCTGCTCGGGCCCGGCGGCCTGGCGCGCGTAGACGCCTCGACGGTGCGGCGCATGCGAAACCCCACCGACGAGGCGACGCTGGTGCTGATCACCGGGGGCAAGGACGGCTACGTGGGCCGCGACGGACGGCTCGCCGAAGGCGAGGAGAGCCGCTTCGGCCCGGACGGTCCACCGGGGGCGTAGCTATTCGCGCAGGGCGGGGAGGACCTGCTCCCCGTACACCCGCAGGGCGCCGTGGGGGTCGGCTCCCGAGCCGTTCTGCAGGCAGACCACGGTGGCCCCGAGCTGCTCGACCTCGCGCACGCGGTCGGCATGCACCGACGGGTCCGAGGACACGATGTAGCCCTCCTTGAACTCGTCGTCGGAGATCTCCGCCTGCGCCTTGCGCTGCATCTCGACGGGGTCGCTCCAGTCTTCGCGGAAGTACTCGGGCGGAAGCGTGGCCTTCCACACCCTCGAACCCTCCAGCGCCGTGTCGTCGTCCTCGGCCCACGAGAAGCCCACCTGCAGGATGATCTCGCCCGGTTCGTGGCCGGCCTCTTCGCAGGCGCCGCGATAGACGTCGATCAGCTCGGGCGCCTGCTCGGGGTCGGCCAGCGTCCACAGCCCGTCGCCCCAGCGGGCGGCGACCTTCGCCGCGCGCGGACCGAAGGCCGAGATGTAGATGGGCGGCCGGCGCTCGCCGCGGGTGTGCAGGAGGGCGCGCTTGGTGCGAAAGTGCGGTCCGCCGTGGTCCAGGCGCTCACCGTCGAAGAGGCGGCTGATGATCTCGAGGGCCTCCTCCATGCGGTCGACCTGCTCACCCACGGCGGGCCAGTCCATGCCGCACGGCGTCTCGTTCAGCGACTCGCCGGAGCCGATGCCCACAAACGCGCGGCCGGGGAACATGGACTCCAGCGTGGCGAAGGCCTGCGCGGTCACGGCGGGGTGGTAGCGGTGGACCGGCGTCGTGACGCCGGTCCCCAGTGGCAGCTTCTCGGTGGCCTGGCCGATGGCGCCGAGCACCGTCCAGGCCTGGGAGCTCTCGCCGGGCTCCCACCAGGGCTGAAAGTGGTCGGACAGGCAGGTGGCGTCAAAGCCCCAGCGCTCGGTCTCCACGGCCTGGCGCACCAGATCGGCAGGCGGGAACATCTCGGTGGCGAGCTGGGTCCAATAGCGCATGGGAGGCATGACGCGAGCCTTCCCGGTCATGCCCCCGGTCATGCCCGAAGAGTTCGAACGCCAACAGGATGACCGCCCGGCGCAGCAACAGCCCCGCCAGCCGGGCCTCGAGTCCGAGCTGGACCCGAAGCCCGTCACGGCGCCCGAGCACTTTCGTGTTCTTGGCCTGCGAGGACTCCTCGTTTATGAGCGGGTAGGTGCTCCACCCCAACGGCGGCGGCGTCGTTGGGGGCTAGTGCGTTTGGGCGCCGCTTGGCCGGGGCACGGGCTGTGCAGAGCGTGAAGGAAGACGTCGACTATGTGAAGGGAAGTGCCTCTCGCGGATGACCTGCGAACGAGACCGACGCCACCCAGCCGCAGGGGGTTGCACCCCCGGCAGATCCGGCGCAGACAGACGACCCCGAGCAGCTGCGCGAGCAGATCGGGCGGACCCCCGAGGGCACCGGCGAAACGGGCGAGGCGCCCTCCGAAGGGGGTGACGTGAAGGCTCAGGCCGCGGCGAAGGCGGACGAGGTTCGCGAGACGGTAACGAACCTTGGCGGCGAAGACGTGAAGCAGTTCGCCGCGACGGCGAAGGCCCGGGCCGAGAGCAACCCGCTTCCCGCGATCGCGGGAGCCCTGGTGGCCGGCTTCGTGCTCGGCCGCATGACCAAGCGGCGCTGATTGGTTGACAGACAACGACGAACTCCTCGAAGACGCCCTCGCGGACGCCGAGGGCGGGCCTGAGGGCGGAGAGGCGGCTTAGAGATGGCTAAGGAAGTGCAGGCGCGTGACCTGAAGCTGATCCAGTACCTGAACGAGGCCTACGGCAAGGAGAAGGAGCTCGAGACAGCGCTCCAGGCCCACATCGGGATGACCACGAAGGCGCCGTACAAGAAGCGCCTCCAAGAGCACCTCAAGGAGACCAAAGCCCAGGCGAAGGGCCTCGAGCGGCGCATCAAGCAGCTCGGCGGCAAGGCCGAGCGCCTGCCCGGGTTGCCCGACGGCGCTCCGGAATTGGTGGCCGAGGCGGCGACCACGGTCGCGTCGGTTGCCTCGAAGGCGGCCGCGGCCGCGACGGGTCCGCTCCACATGGCGCGCGGCACCGGCGAGGCCGACAAGATGCTCCACAACGCCAAGACCGAGTACCACGACGAGCACCAGGAGATCGCCAACTACTTCGCGATCGAGACGCTGGCCGAGCAGGTGGGCGACAAGGAGACCGTCAAGCTCGCGCGGGAGTACCGCCGCCAGGAGCAACGGATGGCGAGCTTCCTGGAAAAGCAGATCCCCGTGCTCACCAAGGAGGTCGTCAGGCAGGAGATCCCTTCCGACCAGCGTGCGGCCGCGCGGCGCCGGAGCTCCTCGTCCGCGGGTAGCCGGACGTCGTCTCGGAGCAAGTCGTCCTCGCGCGGCGGCTCTTCACGGGGCCGGGCGCGCAAGAGCTGAGGCAGGCGAGCGTGCCCGCCAAGGACGAAGACCTGCCCGGCACGCTCGAGCGCTCGCCCAAGAAGGTCCGACGGACCTACGAGAAGACGCTCGACAGCGCCCACGAGACCTACGACTCAGAGGAGCGGGCGCACCGCGCAGCCTGGTCGTCGGTCAAGCACGTGGCCGAGAAGAAGGGCGACCACTGGGAGCTCAAGGACGAGAAGGGACCCTCCGACGCCCAGGCCGAGAACACCGGCCGGGCAGCTCGCGAGGGCCGCGACGAGACCAAGGGCGGCGTGAACGCCAACAAGAGCAAGGACGAGCTGATGGCCGATGCCCGCGAGGCCGGCATCGGTGGTCGCTCGAAGATGAACAAGGATGAGCTGGCCGATGCCCTGCAGCGCCACAGCACGCGCGAGACAGCGCGGGCACGCGGCGACTGACCCCATCGCCGCGAACGCGCGGCTCCCTAGTCGGCCGAGCCCTCCTGGCGGGCAATTCGCTCGCGCTCCGCGGGCGACGCTTCGGCTACCTCGGCCAGCCGGCGCAGCGTCTCCCTGTTGCGCAAGCGCGTGAAGACGTGCACGGGCGGGGTGAGGGGATAGACGACCTTCGGCACGACCGGATCCTCGACAAGCGTCACGCGCGTGCCGCCGTTCTCCTCCTCGAGCTCGAAGGTGACCTCCGCCTTGCCCAGAGGCATCGCGCTCGCGATCACCCTGAGCATCTGGGGCGGGTCAACGTCGACCACGTGGGTTGTGTCCTTGACGTTGAGGGGCCCGTATCCCACGGTGTGGTGGAACTTGGCCCCCTTGCGCGGCCAGCGAGGGTCGCTGTCCCGGATCTCCTTCGAGCCGGCGACGACGTAGCCGTACTGCCGGGCGTCGGCCAGCACTTCGAACACCGAGCCGGGTGAGACCGGGATGTAGCGTTCGTTGCGTGCCACAACGGCTCGCCTACCCCCTTGCGGACCGGAGAAACGCTAGGCGGTCTGCGGCTGCTGGTCGTCGGGCGGAGGTTCGCGCGTGGGAAGCTGCAGCTCCGTCTCGGCGCCGGGAGTCCCCGCGTCCAGCTCGCGGCTTCGCTCGAGCTCAGAGTTCAGCTCCGCCCCGAAGAGCACGGCGATGTTGGTGATCCACATCCACACCAACAGCGTCACGATGCCGCCCAGCGTGCCGTAGGTCTTGTTGTAGGAGCCGAAGTTCGACACGTAGAGGGCGAACAGGCCCGAGGCGAGGATCCAAGCGACGACCGCGACGACGCTGCCCGGTGAGACCCACTGGAACTTCGGCAGCTTCGCGTTAGGGGCGGTGTAGTACAGGACCGCGATCATCAGCAGGACCACAAGGAGGAGTACCGGCCACTTGCCGATGTTCCAAGCCGTGACGGCGGCGTCACCGAGGCCCACGGCGTCGCCGACGGCTCGGGCGACCGGGCCGGTGAGCACGAGGGCCACCAGCACCAGCGCGAGCATGACGACCATCCCGAAGGTGATCAGCATCTGCAGCGGGCGCAGCTTGTAGACGGGCCGGCCCTCTCGGGTCTCGTAGATGTCGTTCGACGCGCGCGCGAAGGCGCCGACGTAGCCCGACGCGGAGAACAGCGCCCCGACGACTCCGACGATCAACAGCACCACCCCCGCCCGGTTCGAGCCGGCGATGCTGTCGATCGGCTTGCGAAAGGTGTCCACCGCCGAGGCGGGCCCCAGCCGGCTGATCACGTCGGTGAGCGCGTCGGTCAGCGTCTGGGGATCCATCACAAGCCCGACGATCGAGACGAGCGCGATGAGGGCCGGGAAGAGAGCGAGCAGCCCGTAGTAGGTGAGTGCCGCGGCCCAGTCGGTGAGGTTGTCCTCCTGGAACTCGGCCACCGTGCGCTTGAGGGTCAGCCACCAAGAGCGGCCGGAGAGGTCGGTCGGGGTCTTCGGTGCAAGGGCCACCGTCTGCACCTGTACCCCGTCAGCGGAGCGCGAAAGCGCGCGGCGGGCGGGGAGGGCCCCGCTGGCCGCCGCGAGGCTCTAGCTGCGCTTCGAGGCGGCGGGGGCGCCGCCGGAACGCGACGAGCCGCCGGAGGAGGTGCCGCTGCCCGAGCTCGAGCCGCCTGACGGCGACTTCGAGGATCGCGAGGCGCCCGAACGGGAAGCGCTCGAACCGGATCCGCCAGACCGCGAGCCCTTCGGCTTGGGCCCGCCCGACCGCGAACTGGCCGCGCGGGGCCCGCC
>JACCZR010000164.1 GCA_013695855.1 Thermoleophilaceae bacterium | reverse complement strand
GCCGCCAGCTGCGTCTGCTCCACGAACGGGTTCGCCAGGGTGTCGGTCAGGTAAAGGCGCAGGTCGTCGGACTCGAGCTCGGCGCCGTGATCCTTGAAGGCCGCCCCCAGGCGCAGCTCGGCGACGGCGAACGGACCAGCCTGGATCTCGAATCCGATCAGGCGCTTGGCCGCCTTGCGCAGCGCGGGCCCTGATGCCCCCGGTCCCAGGTCGGCCTTCACGGCGCCGGCTATCCGATCGACGATGCGAAAACCCCGCCCCGGGCGCGCTTGCGCACTTCGGGCTGCCGCGCGCTGCCTCTGTGGACGAGCTGGACTCGGCGCCGGGGTACGCGCTACGGTCGGCCACGACAACCACCTGGGAGGCTCCTTTGTCTTCGCCCGCGTCGGATTCTGAGCTCAAGGCACGCCACCGCTCCATGTGGGCGTCGGGCGACTACCCGACCATGGTCGAGACGTTCCTGCTCCCGCTGGGGCCGCGGCTCGTCGAGGCGTGCGGGATCGGCCCTGACATGCGCGTGCTCGACGTGGCCGCCGGCACGGGCAACGCGTCGCTCCCCGCGGCGCAGGCCGGCGCCAGCGTGACGGCCAGCGACCTGACGCCGGAGCTTCTCGAGGCGGGGCGCCGCCGCGCCGAGGCCGAGGGGCTCGAGCTCGAATGGGCGGAGGCCGATGCCGAGGCGCTCCCCTTCGAGGACGAGTCGTTCGACGTCGTCATGTCGTCGATCGGCGCCATGTTCGCCCCCCACCACCAGGACGTCGCCGACGAGCTCGTCCGGGTGTGCCGTCCCGGCGGCACGATCGGGATGCTGAACTGGACCCCGGAAGGGATGATCGGGGCCCTGTTTCGGACCATGGGCCCCTTCGCCCCGCCGCCCCCGCCCGGAGCCCAGCCGCCGCCGCTGTGGGGAAGCGAGGACCACGTCCGCGAGCTGTTCGGCGAGCGGGTCGACCTGCGCACGCTGGAGCGCGACGCGCTGGAGATCACAGCCTTCGAGCACCCACGTGACTACGGCGAGCACTTCAAGGCCTACTACGGGCCCACCATCGCCGCCCAGGCCAACGCGCGCCGCGACGGGCGCGAGGCGGAGCTCGAGGAGGCGGTGGACCACTTCTGCGATGAGTGGAACAACGGCACACCGGACCGCGCTCACTTCGACCAGGAGTACCTGGTCGCGGTAGGCACTCGCAGCTGAGGCCGGCGCCCACCACGATCACGCCAATGCCAGGCGGCACTGAGCGCTCTCGGAGGCTGCTTACCTAGACCAGCCATGCCCTCCCGCTCCGATCTCCGCAACGTCGCGATCATCGCCCACGTCGATCACGGCAAGACGACGCTCGTTGACGCCATGCTCACCCAGTCCGGGGTCTTTGCCGCTCACGAGCACCACGAGGACCGGGTCATGGACTCCATGGACCAGGAGCGCGAGCGGGGCATCACCATCCTCGCCAAGAACGCCGCCGTGCGCTACGGCGAGGTCAAGCTCAACCTGGTCGACACCCCGGGGCACGCCGACTTCGGCGGGGAGGTCGAGCGGGGGCTGACCATGGTCGACGGGGTGATGCTGCTGGTCGACGCTTCGGAGGGACCTCTTCCTCAGACGCGGTTCGTGCTCAGAAAAGCCCTCGAGGCGCGTCTGCCCGTCGTGCTCGTCGTCAACAAGGTCGATCGCCCCGACGCTCGGATCGGCGAGGTCGTCGACGAGGTCTACCAGCTGTTCCTCGACCTCGATGCCGACGAGGAGCAGATCGAGTTCCCCATCGTCTACACCAACGCCCGGGCCGGCTGGGCGCACATGACCGAGGGCGAGGAGGGCCAGGATCTCAGGCCGCTGTTCGAGCTCCTCCTGAGCAACATCCCCGCGCCCGCGTACGAGGAGGGCCACCCCCTCCAAGCGCGCGTGACCAACCTCGACGCCGACTCCTACGTTGGCCGGCTCGCCCTCTGCCGGGTCCATCAGGGCACCATCCGCAAGGGTGAGCAGGTGGCATGGTGCCGCCACGACGGCACGATCACGCCGGTGCGCATCGCCGAGCTCTACGTCACCGACGGGCTCAAGCGGGTCGCCGCCGACGAGGCCGGGCCCGGCGAGATCATCGCCGTGGCCGGCATCCCCGAGATCACCATCGGCGAGACCATCGCCGACGCCGAGGACCCGCGGCCGCTTCCGGTGATCGCCATCGAGGAGCCCGCCCTCGGCATGACCATCGCCATCAACACGTCCCCCCTGGCCGGCCAGTCGGGGAACCGGCTGACCGCGCGCCAGGTGCAGGACCGCCTGGCCGCCGAGCTCGTGGGCAACGTGGCGATCCGCGTCCTGGACACCGAGCGGCCCGACACCTGGGAGGTCCAGGGTCGCGGCGAGCTTCAGCTCGCGGTGCTCGTCGAGTCGATGAGGCGAGAGGGCTTCGAGCTCACCGTCGGCAAGCCCCAGGTGGTGACCAAGCTTGTCGGCGACAAGCTCCACGAGCCCATCGAGCGCCTCTCGATCGACGTCCCCGAGGCCTTCCTCGGCGTGGTCACCCAGATGCTGGCCCTGCGCAAGGGGCGTATGGAGAACATGGTCAACCACGGCACGGGCTGGGTGCGGGTGGACTTCCTCGTCCCGACCCGCGGCCTGATCGGCTTCCGGACCGAGTTCCTCACCGAGACGCGCGGCTCGGGCATCATCCACTCGCTGTTCGAGGGTTACGAGCCCTGGCAGGGTGAGATTCGCACCCGCCCCACGGGCTCGCTGGTGGCCGACCGCCGCGGCGAGACCGGCCAGTTCGCCCTGGTCAAGCTCCAGGAGCGCGGGCAGCTGTTCGTGGGCCCCGGCGAGCAGGTCTACGAGGGCATGGTGGTGGGCGAGAACGGCCGCGCCGACGACCTCGACGTCAACGCCGTGCGCGAGAAGCAGCAGACCAACGTGCGCGCCGCAGGCTCGGACAACACGGTGAAGCTCGTGCCCGCGCACAAGCTCTCACTCGACCAGGCGCTCGAGCACATCCGCGAAGACGAGTGCGTGGAGGTCACGCCCGACGCCGTCCGGCTGCGCAAGGTCGTGCTGGACGGGGGCGAGCGCTCGCGCCACGCGCGGCAGCGCAAGTACCAGCCGGCCTAGGGAGGGACGCGCCATGGACAAGGTGACCTCGGCGGATGGCACTCCCATCGCCTTCACGACCGCCGGGCCGGGGCGACAGCGGTGACACCGCCCCATACGCGGTCGAGCGCGAGATCGAAGACCTCGGCGCCCTCATCGCCGAGGCCGGGGGGGCGGCGTCGGTATACGGCCATTCCACTGGGGGGGACCGCCGACCAGTGACCCTGCCCACCGGCAAAGTCGCGTTCGTGCTCGGCGGGGGCGGCCACCTGGGCGCCCACGAGGTCGGCATGCTGCGCGCGCTCCTCGAGGACGGCGTCACCCCCGACCTCGTGCTCGGCACCTCGATCGGCGCCATCAACGGCGCGGCGGTGGCGGCCGACCCGTCGCTCGAGGCGATCGCCCGCCTGGCGCAGACCTGGTCGCAGATCGAGCGCAGCGACGCCTTCGGCGGCTCCATCCTCGGCCGCCTGGGCACGCTGGCGAAGACCCGCACGCACCTGCACGGCATCGGGGGGCTCAAGCGGCTGCTCGAGGACTCCTCGACCGTCGAGCGCATCGAGCAGATGGCCGTGCCCTTCCAGTGCGTCGCTGCCTGCATCGAGACGGCCTCCGAGCGCTGGTTCACCGAGGGCCCGCTCGTCGACGCCGTGCTCGCCTCCTGCTCGGTGCCCGGCATCCTGCCTGCGTACCGGATCGGCGACGAGCACTTCGTCGACGGCGGCGTGGTCAACAGCATCCCGGTGGGGAAGGCGGTCCAGCTCGGCGCGCAGACGATCTACGTGCTGCACGTGGGCCGGGTCGACCGGCCGCTCGAGGCGCCGCGCTGGCCCTGGGAAGTCGGTCTCGTGGCCTTTGAGATCGCGCGCCGGCACCGCTTCGTGGGTGACCTGGCCGCTCTGCCCGAGAGCATCGAGGCGCATGTGATGCCCACCGGCCAGACCGAGCCACCGCGCTACACCGACCTGTCGCAGTTCCGATACCGCGACACGTCGAAGATCCCCGGCCATATCGAGCGCGCCTACGAGGCGTCCAAGGAGTACCTGAGCGAGCAAGGCTGATGCCCGTCCCGCCCAAGCTGCTCCGCAGGCTGCTGCTCGCGCCGCTGGTGGCGCTGCTCGAGCTGGCCCTGCTCGTGATCTCGCCCGTGATGGTGGTGGTGGCGGTGCTCCTCTCCCCCTTCTTCGGCGGCTGGCGCCCCGGTCGACTGGTGGTCATCGTCCTCGCCGTCGCCGCGTACCACCTGGGCGCCACCCTGGCCTGCCTCGGCCTCTGGGTGGCCAGCGGCTTCGGGCGGCGCATGCAGTCAGACGACATGCAGCGCGCCCACTACGCGGTGATGCGCTGGTTCGTCGGCGGCGTCTACCGCGTGGCTGTGCGGCTCGCGCGCGTCGAGGTGGTCTTCCAGGAGTCCGAGGCCACGCACGAGCTGCTCTCGGGCTCGGGGCGACCGGTGGTCCTGCTGAGCCGCCACGCCGGCGAGGGCGAGACCCTGTTCGTGATCCACGAGCTGCTCACGCGCCACTCGCGCGGACCGCGCGTGGTTCTGCACGAGCGGTTTCGCCTCGACCCGCTGCTCGATGCGCTGGGTGAGCGGCTGCCCAACCGCTTCGTGGACCCTCGCGGCGGCGACACGGAGGTCGAGATCGCCGCCATGGCGAGCGAGCTGGGCGAGACGGCGGCACTGGTCATCTTCCCCGAAGGCCGCAACTTCTCGCCCGAGACGCGCCGCCGGGGCATCGAGCGCCTGGAGCAGGCCGGGCACGACAGGCAGGCGCGGTGGGCGCGCGAGATGCAGTACGTGAGCGCGCCGCGACCCGGCGGGACGCTCGCCGCGATCGAGGCCGCGCCCGGCTGTGATGTGGTGATCATGGGCCACGACGGCTTCCCCACCGGCCTCAAGGAGGTTTGGGAGCTGCTGCCCCATCCGCAGAAGGTCGAGGTGCGGCTGTGGCACGAGCCCGCCAGCGCGGTGCCGAGTGGCCGCGAGGAGCAGATCGACTGGCTGTTCGCCTGGTGGCGGAAGCTCGACGCCTGGGTGCAAGAGCGCCAGCGGGCGCGCGGGGCTGACCCGCCCGGCTGATCAGCCGCCGGCGCGGCGGATGGCGGCGTCCATCGCCTCCCAGCGTGTCGGCGCGGGGAGGAGCTGCGCGAGGCGCTGTGCGTCTGGTCACACAGATCCTCCATCGAGTCAGCTTGACTACCTGGCAATGATTGATCTCAACATCGTCTACTTCTACGTCGTCGCGGCACGCAAGGCCCGCGACACGTTCCGAGGCAGCAGAGCACGGATGCGCCGCCAGGCGCCCGTCAGGGCGCTTGGCCCCGATCTCGGGTCCCCGCCTCCCGGCCGCTCCACGAGGCCGCCGGCAGCCACGTACGCGGGAAGCGCAACGGGAGCGGCGCACACCGCTCCCCCGCGTACCTCGGCGCGACCGCGCGGGTTCGAGCGCAGAGCGCGGCCGTCGCGCCTCCCGCTAGATTCGCAGCGGCGAGCCCCGAGGCTGCACCAATCGTAGATTCGCATTCGCTCTAGAGGCGGGCCTGCGATCGCCACCCTTCCTACCATGAAGCGAGAGACGGTCCAGCTCCACGGACAGCCTGTCACCTATTTCAGGGCCGGCGACGGGCCCCCGATCGTGCTGATCCACGGCATCACCTCCAGCGCTCGCACCTGGCGCGAGGTGATGCCCGGGCTCGCGGAGGACCACACGGTGATCGCTCTCGACCTGCTGGGCCACGGGCAGTCGGGCAAGCCGCGCGGCGACTACTCGCTCGGCGCCTACGCCAGCGGCATCCGTGACCTGCTCGCCGTGCTGGACATCGGCCGCGTGACCGTGGTCGGCCACTCGCTCGGAGGAGGCGTGGCCATGCAGTTCGGTTACCAGTTCCCCCACCGGGTCGGCCGCCTGGTGCTCGTGGACAGCGGAGGCTTGGGCAACGAGGTGGCCCTCTACCTGCGCGCGGCCACGCTCCCCGGCGCCGAGTACGTGATCCCCCTCCTCTTCAGCCAGCCGGCCCGGGACACCGCCCGCGCGGTCGGCCGGGCCCTCGGCCGGCTGGGCGTGAGGTCGAGCCCCAACACCCGCGGCCTGGCGGAGGGCATGGAGTCGCTCGGCGACCCCGACAAGCGCCGAGCCTTCGTCCACACCGCCCGCTCGGTCATCGATCCCAGCGGGCAGCGGGTCGATGCGCGCGACCGGCTCTACCTGTCGAAGGGCGTGCCCACGATGCTCATCTGGGGTGAGAAGGATCGCGTGATCCCCATGAAGCACGGACTGCAGGCACACGAGCTGATGCCCCACAGCCGACTCGAGATCCTTCCGGGGGCCGGCCACTTCAGCCACAACGACGATCCCGACCGCTTCGTAGCCCTCCTCAGCGATTTCATCGCCGAGACCGACCCAGCCGAGCTCGACGATGAGCGCGTGCGGCACCTGCTGCAGCCTCAAGCCGGGAGGGGCTGACCGGCGAGCCGGTGCCGCCGGGCACTCGGCCTGGCCGCTCAGCCGCGACCCTGAGCGAGGCCGGGGCGCGGGGGTGAGCACGGGAGGGGTCGTGATCGTCGACGTCTCCTTCGAGGAGCGCTACTGGTACCCCGACGACGGCGTCGTCGTGTGGCTCGCCGGGTACTCGATAGTGGATCCTGAGTCCGGCAGCTTCCTCGCTCGGGATGCTCCGGGGCTGGTCGGGCGGGGGCTGCACGAGAACGCAGTGGCGGTCGACGAGCTCGGCGGCGCGCAGGTGGGCTGGGTGCCTAGGGAGATAGCCGAGCAGCTCGGTCCGGATCTGGATGCCGGCAGGCCCTGGTCGGCCGTGGTGCTCCGTGAGCAGCGCTCCTCGCCACGCGATCCTCGCCACGGGCTCACCATGCTGCTCGCTCCCGCCGGGGCGATCGAGCTACGCGGCCACTGACTCGGTCAGCGCGCCGGGCAGCTCGGTCCGCGAGTGGACCTTCAGCTTCGCGTAGGCGTGGCCCAGGTGGGTCTCCACCGTCTTCTCGGTCACGAAGAGGGACTGCGCTATGTCGCGGTTGATCATGCCCTCGGCCGCCATCTGGGCCACTCGGCGCTCGCTGGGCGTCAGGGAGTCGGCTCCGCTCACCGCGGTGCGCCGGGGGCGGGCCCCGGC
>JACCZR010000122.1 GCA_013695855.1 Thermoleophilaceae bacterium | reverse complement strand
CGCCCGCTTGAACTCGGCCACCAGCGTGCCGTCCTGAGCCGCCGCGCTCATCAGCTCGCCGGGGCTCGCGAAGGCGGGATTCGGGCTCCTTGTCCATCCCCCTCTCGAGGACAGCATCGATAGGCGTTCCGTGGTCCACTGCCGCGCACCCGTTCTGCTGCGCGTGCTGTCCTCCGGGGACTCGAGCGCTGGCCTCTACCTGGCGACCGAGCTGCCAAAAGCGCGAACGCTCGCCCGCATGTTGAGCGAGCGGGGGCGCCTGCCGCCGCGCGCGGCGGTGACCGCACTCGCACCAGTGGCCGAGGCACGTGCGCGGACAGCGCGTTTTAAACGGCGCACTACCCGGTGGTTGTTGCGCGGCAGCTAAAAGAGGGTGACCGCGACGGGGTTACCCGACGGATCGCTTGCCTCATACACCGGGTGCAGGCCGGCGCTTGACCCCAGCCGCCGCTTCAGGCGGTAGCTGTCCACCATCGACCCAGGGCCCGTGGGGGCTTCAACCGGTGGAGTTTCCAGGATCGGCTCGGAGACGTCCATGAAGTTAGCCCGAGTCGTCGAAGGAGCCGCCCGGACCGCCAGACGGCGGGGCTGGCCTTCTTGGGGCTGGAGCCGGTCGGCGCACAGGCGCCCTGGGCAGCGATGGGGCAACACGACGGGGCGCCGTGGGCGCGGAACGCTGGCGGCGCGGCACCTGCGCACCGAGACTACGGCGGCGAACGAGGCGGGGACGCCGACGGACGCGGCGTGACCGCCGGCGTTCCGCCGAGACAATCCTGGGCCTGCTCGCAGGACGCCAAAGCGAGGGAAGCCGCGCAGCCGGTCCCAGGCGGCGGGGCGTCGCCCGCGCCGGTTCCGAGGCCAGCTTGGCTACGGGTGGGGCCGACACCGGCAGCGGCCGCCGTCGCCGCCGGCCTTGCCCAGTGCATACGAACCGCCGAACGCCGCTCCCGCGACAGCGATCGCGATCGCGATCGCGACGAGCGCCGTAGCGGGCCTCACCCGGATGGGCACTCCGATCCCCGCCTCGCGCCCGGCGCAAGGCAGAGGTCCTTCCTGCGCGGAGAGCGTCCTCGCCGAATCCTGAACCCGGTGTACTTGCCGATCTTTGTCGGGTGGCTGACGAGAATCTCGACCAGCGTTCCGGCGCGAAGGCGGCGCTCGAGGCGCCTGAACCTGACCGACCGTCCGGCGCGCGCCGCGGTGCTCGCTCTGCGATACGGGCAGCGGCGTCCCCGGCAGCGCACGGTGATAATCGTGTCAGCCGGCGCGCGGACCGACAGGCGCCTGATCTGTGCGCCGCCACGCACCAGCCGGCCTACGATGCGCACGATCGGGAAGGGACTGACCGTCTGAAGCGGCGGACTGACCGTCTGAGGGGGTGGGCTGACCGTCTGGGGGGGCGGCAGGGGATAGAAGACCTTGGCGGCCGGCGGGGGGTTGGCGGCCGGCGGGGGGTCAAAGATTGCCACTTGCCTGCTGGCCGGGGCGCTCGTAGCGCCATCGTCGTCGGTCACCCGCAGCTGCACGTCGACGTACCCGCTGGCCGCGTAACGCCTCGACACAGTGCGATCGGGGCCGCTGTTCGTCTCGAAGCTGCCGTTACCGTCGAGATCCCACTCATGCCGCGCGATAGAGCCATCAGGGTCGCGCGAGGTGCTGGTGAACGTGACCTCCTGGCCGGTGAACGCGGAATTTGGATTGACGGTGAACGAGGCGGTGGGTACCCGATTGGTGATCGTGACGGACTCGGTGTCTTCGCTCGTGAGTCCCTGCTGGTCGGTGACCCGCAGCTTCACGTTCACCACGCCATCGACCGCGTAAGCCCTCGAGGTCGTTGCCGAGGTGCCGGTATTCGTCTCGAAGGTTCCGTTCCCGTCGAGGTCCCACTCGTACTTCGCGATCGGGCCTTGGCGATCAGTTGAGGCTTCCGCATTGAAGAACACCGTCTCGCCGGTCTTTGCGGGGTTCGGTGTCGCCGTGAAGGACGCCACCGGGCTACTCCCGGGCGCCGCGACCACCACCCCCGCGCTCGCGGCACTCAGCACGACGAGGGCGGCCACAAGCGCGAAGCGAACCAGCGCCCGCCTGAGAAGCTTCCCGCCAAACCTCATCCCCTATCGGCTCCCTTGCGTCTGCGGTGCGGCAGCGATTGCCACGGGGAACGGCCGTAGCGCGACCGTCCGAGGAGAGCCCCCTGCCACGAGCTCCCTGTCCGTAACGACCTTCACAGCAAGAGTAATCGCCGTACGCCATCATGGCAACTCAAGCGCCGGCCGGTCTCTCTGCGCGCGCCGAATGGTGCACAAGCAGCGTTCCGGCCGCAGTCCTTGCCGGTGAGGCGATTCCCCGCATGTCAGCACCCGACCCCTGACGCTCGACGAATGTCGTATCGGGGCGGCGCCGGCGTCGGCCGACTCATCCCTGGTGTACACGAACGAGGAAGCGGCAAGCGATTTCATCACCGAGTTGATCGGCTGTGGCCGCACCCGGGACGAGGCGCGGGCGCTTCTTCGTACGGCCGGGCTCGGCGAGTACGTCCATATGGTCGACCGCGAGTACGAAGTGGCCGCCAAGGAGGCGCCACCCGAGCGGGCCCGTCTGCGACCGTGGCTTCGGCGCCGCAGCGCCTGAGGCCCGCCGCCGTCGAAGCTGGTTAGCGAGCGGCGACCGCGAGCACCGGATCTCCGCAACTCCGCGATCAGTGATCGCGGCGACCGCCCATGGGCGGTCGCCCTCTTGACACCGCGGCGCGAGAGCTAGAGCGATCAAGCCCGCCTGAAGCCGCTCGCGGCTAACCGCGCCTCGAAACTTCGTCCAGGTTCGCCCACGAGGAGAGCGCCTGTCGGCGCCCGCGCCGACAGCTCTCGGTAGATGACCTGGATAAACCGCATCTCCCTAGCCGCAACCCTCCTCACCGCGCTCGTCTGCCTGCTGGGGTCGCCGACCGTGCTGCCGGCCCCCTCAGCCGAGGCGAGCGCGGCAAGCCCGGACGCGATCGTGAAGCGGATCAACTCTGTGCGCCGCGCGCGCCATCTGCCGATCGTGAGGACGTCTCCCAGCCTTAGGAGATCGGCCCACCGCTACGCGAGCGACATGGTGCGAGGTGGATACTTCGCCCATCTGAGACGCATCCGCGCGAGCGGGCGCTTCAACTACCTCGGTGAGGTTCTTGCCCGCGCCTCAAGGCCACCCACTGCGGCCTGGACGGTCAGAGCCTGGATGCGCTCTCCCACCCACCGCGCCGTGCTGACGAACCGGCGCTACCGCTGGGTCGGAATCGGCCGCCGCGGCGGCTCGCGCGGCAACATGGTCGTCGGCCACTTCGGCGCCCGCTGAGGCCCATCGGGCCCGGGGCCCGCTCGGAGGCCCAGCTCGGCCGCCGCTGAGCCAGGGCCCGCCACTCCGCCGGCGAAGATCTATTCGACCGGGCTCTCGGCCTGCGGCGGCTCGCCGTCTCCCGGCTGCTTGCGCGGCACCAGCACCGCGCGCTTGAACTCGGCCACCAGCGTGCCGTCCTGCTTGTACACGCGCGTGTGGACCTTCACCACCCCGCGATCCTGCTTGGAGCGCGAGGGCGTGGCCTCGAGCACCTCGGACTCGCAGAACAGCGTGTCGCCGTGGAAGACGGGAGCGGGGTGCTTGAGCTCCTCGGTGGCGAGGTTGGCGATGGCCTTGCCCGAGATGTCGCCGACCGACATCCCCAGTCCCAGCGAGTAGACGAGCGGCCCGACCACCACGTTGCGCCCCTGCTGGGACTCGCCGGCGTACACGTCGTTGATGTGCAGCGGGTGGTGGTTCATGGTGATCAGGCAGAAGAGGTGGTCGTCGGCCTCGGTCACCGTCTTGGCGGGCCAGTGCTTGTAGGTGGCGCCGACCTCGAACTCCTCGAGGTAGCGGCCGTACTGGCGGGCCCCGGAGGCTTCGCGTGTCGCTTGATCGGTATCCATGGGCGCGGCAACCCTAGCGAGCAAGGATCGGCGATAGCCTGCCCGCCTCATGCGCAACCCTCGAGACTTCTTCAAGCCGCTGTGCCAGGGCGCTCCCGAGCCCCGGGCGGAGATTCCCTTCACGCCCTCGAGGATGATCCACTTCCTCGACTTCTCCAACGAGAAGATGGTCGCCAAGGCCGGCGACATCGCCCAGAAGACCGACATCCTCCTGGGCAACCTTGAGGACGCGGTCTCGGTCGACAACAAGGAGGCCGCGCGAGCGGGCCTGGTCAAGGCCGGCAAGGAGACCGCCCTCGGGCAGACCGCCCTGTGGACGCGCGTCAACGCGCTCGAGTCGCCGTGGATCCTGCACGAGCTCACGACGATCGTCACCGAGATCGGCGACACGCTCGACGTCGTGATGGTCCCCAAGGTCGAAGGCCCGGAGGACATCCACTACCTAGATCGGCTGCTGGCCCAGCTCGAGTCGCGTTACGAGGTCAAGAAGCCGCTGCTGGTCCACGCCCTCCTTGAGACGCCGCTGGGCGTGGCGAACCTCGAGGAGATCGCCACCGCGTCGCCGCGCATGCAGGGAATGAGCTTCGGTCCGGCCGACCTGGCCGCCTCGCGGCGCATGAAGACCACCCGCGTGGGCGGCGGGCACCCCGGCTACCGGGTGATCGAGGACCCCGAGACCGGCGACGAGGACTCGGCTCGGACCTCCTACCAGCAGGACCCGTGGCACTACTCGATCGCGCGCATGGTCGACGCC
>JACCZR010000121.1 GCA_013695855.1 Thermoleophilaceae bacterium | reverse complement strand
CGCTCGCAGCGCGGAGAGTTGCCGCGCGCCCAGACGTCGCGGATGCTCGGTGGCCTCGTGACCCGCCGGCGTCAGCGTCGCCAGCAGCGAGCGCCGCGCCCGCAGCGGTTTTCCAGAGCCCGTGCCGGTCCCCGGCGCCAGCACCAGCGCGAGTCCTCGCGCGGGCGTGGAGCAGTACTCCTCGGCCACCCACAGGCCCAGGCTCACCAGCGGCGCCGGGACGTCGGCCTCCAGGGCCGAGAGCGGCTCGACCAGTCGCTCGGGCGCGAGGTCGCTCTCCGACGCCACCGACGTGACCACCCCGAGCACCCGTCGCCGCCCAAAGGGCACGACCAGCACACTGCCCACGCCCACGCCGGTGTGTGCATCGCCCAGCCGGTAGTCGAAGGGCCCGCGCAGTGCGCGTGCGGTGGTCAGCGGCTCGACCCTGGCGATCACTCTCGCAACCTAGGCAGCACCTCGGACAGCCATAGCGGAGGAGCGCAGGCCGGGCGTTGGCCGGCCGAGCACCGCTCGCTCTATCCGTACTGACAAGATGCCGCCGCCATGGAGGTCGACTTCGAGAAGGAGGGCCTGCTCGAAGGCTTGGACCCCGACGAGCGCAAGTCGCGCCGCAAGCTGCTGGAGGAGTTGACCGAGGACGGCTTCGAGCTCGAGGATCTACGGGAGGCGGTGGAGCAGGACCGCCTCGCGCTACTGCCCGTAGAGGTCATGCTCGGAGGCGAGCCGACCTACACGGCCGAGGAGGTGGCCGACGAGACCATGCTCGAGAGCGACTTCCTCGAGCGCCTGTGGACCGCGCTGGGCATGCCCGTCGCCGAGCCCGACGAGGTGGCCTACACCAACGCCGACGTGAACGCCGCGAAGAGCGTCCGGGAGATCCGCGCGACCGGGTTGCCGGAGGACGGTGTGCTCGAGATCGCGCGCGCGATGAGCCAGAGCATGGCCACACTCGCAGCGGCGGTGGGACGCGTGTTCGGCGACGCCTTCATGCGCGAAGGCGACAACGAACTCGACCTCGCCCGCCGCTACACCGAGGTGGCCGAGGAGATCGCCCCGCATCTGCCGCCCACGCTCGCCCACGTCTTCGCCATCCAGCAGCGCGAGGAGCTGCGCCGGGCGATGGTGGACCTGGAGGCGGTCTCGAAGGGCGAGCTGGCGGGAAGCGAGGACATCACCGTTGCCTTTGCGGACCTCGTGGGCTTCACCCGCTTGGGCGAGAGCATTTCGCCCGAGGAGCTCGGCGCTGTGGCCGCACGCCTGGGCGAGCTCGCCTCAGAGGTCGCCGAGGCCCCGGTGCGCTTCGTCAAGACGATCGGTGACCATGCTCGTCTCCTACAAGGCCGATCCCGTGGTGAAGGCGACCCTCGCGCTGGTCCAAGCGCCCGAGAACGAGGGCGAGAAGTTCCCCCAGCTGCGCGCCGGCCTGGCCGCCGGCCCCTCCCTACGCCGGGCCGGCGACTGGTACGGGCGCCCGGTCAACCTGGCCAGCAGGATCACCGGCAAGGCCCGCCCGGGCACCGTCCTGGCCTCCGAGGAGGTCAAGGAGCGCGCCGAGGACGACTACGACTGGTCGTTCGCGCGCAAGCGCAAGATCAAGGGCATCTCCGACGAGGTCCCGTTGTACCGCGTGCGCCACGCGGGCGAGCGGGACGCCGGCTGACGCTCAGGGGCCTCGACGTAGGCGCGCTCTCGCCGCTCGCAGCTCGCGCCGGAGGCGCGAATTGCGCTTATCGGAAGCCTGCGTAGGCGCGGTTTCGGCTCTGCCTCGGCGTCCGGCGGCCTCGGTGGCGGAGCGGTTCAGGCGATCCGAGTCCGACGGTATCGCTTCGCGCCGAATCCGATAGCGAGCTCAGGGTCCGCAGAGACTTCTGCTCCTCGTCCATTCCGAGCGTCTCGCTGACGCCGACGCAGACCACCGCTCTCGCGCGGGAGGAGGCGCCTCAAGCAACGGCGTCGGGGATCTGGAGACTTCCGCATTTTCTCGAAGCAGCAGCGGCGAGCTGACTATGCTCGTCCTTCGGGGGCGTCGACCGAAAGGGGTTCCC
>JACCZR010000110.1 GCA_013695855.1 Thermoleophilaceae bacterium | reverse complement strand
GCGCGACTCGCCGGCCCGATTGGCGGTCCTGCCCGGGGGGCGCGGCAACGACTTCGCCCGTGCGCTGGGCGTGCCGCGCGATCCCGAGGGCGCCGCCCGCGTGGCGGTGGGCGGTCGTGAGCGCATGGTTGACGTGGCCTACGTCGGGGACGAGCCTTATCTGGGGATCGCCAGCCTGGGGATCGACTCGGACTGCCAGCACATCGCCAACAACACACGCGTGGTGCGCGGCAGCCTCGTCTACCTCTACAGCTTGCTGCGGGCGCTCGGCGGCTGGCGCGGCGCAACGTTCACCGTGACCGCCGACGGCGAGCGCCGCTCCTACGACGGCTACGCCGCCGCCGTGGCGAACACGGGGGTCTTCGGGGGCGGCATGGCGCTGATGCCGATGGCCGAGTGCGACGACGGCCGGCTCGATGTGCTGCTCACCAAGTCGCACCCCAAGCGGCGCTACCTGCGCGGCATTGCCCAGGTCTTCCGCGGCACCCACTTGGACCCGCGCTACACCGAGGTCCTGCGCGCCGAGGCGGTGGAGATCGACTCCTCGCCGCCCTACGACGTCTTCGCCGACGGCGACCCCATCGGCCGGACCCCCGCGCGCGTCACCGTGCGGCCGCGCTGCCTGCGCGTGCTGGTGCCGGCGTGAGGCTCGCGCTTGCCCGCCTGGTGGCCCGCTTTGCCCGGGGCCTGAGCCACGTGGTCGGGCGAACCGGCGGGACCACGGTGCCGGGACGGATGCTGCTCCGGATCTCGCCGGGCGCGCTTGCAGGCCTCTCGCGCCGGCTCGACGAGGGCTCGGTCCTCGTCTCGGCCACCAACGGCAAGACCACCACCTCGGCCATGATCTCCGCCTGCCTGGCCGAGGAGGGCCGGCCGGTGGTCCACAACCGCGCGGGATCGAACATGGCCTGGGGCGTGGGCACGGCGCTGTTGGACGCCGGGGCCCGCGAAGGCCAGCTGGGGCTGTTCGAGGTCGACGAGGCGTGGCTGCCCCGGGTGGCAGAGCAGGTGGACCCGAAGCTGATCCTGCTCTCCAACCTCTTCCGCGATCAGCTCGACCGCTACGGCGAGCTCGAGCTGCTGGCCGACCGCTGGGAAGGGGTCATGGACGCCAACGAGGGGCGCTCGCGCTTCGTGCTCTGTGCCGACGACCCGCTTGTGGCCGACCTGGGACGCGAGCGCGAGGGTGTGACCTATTTCGGGCTCGATGACGACTCCCAGGCACTGCCGGCCCTCCAGCACGCGGCCGACTCCAAGCACTGTCGCAACTGCGGGCACCCCTACGTGTACGACGCGGTCTACCTCGGGCACCTGGGACGCTGGCACTGCCCGAACTGCGGCAGGGCCCGGCCGCAGCTCGGCGTGGTGGCGCGGCGGGTGACGCTCGAGGGCATGTCGGGCTCGCAGATCACGCTCGAGGCCCCGGTCGGCGAGATCTCCGTCCGGCTGCCCCTGCCGGGGCTGTACAACGTCTACAACGCTCTCGCAGCCGCGGCCACAGCGCTGGAGCTGGGCGTCGGCATGGAGAACGTGCGCGTCGCGCTGGAGGGCTTCGGCGCGGCGTTCGGGCGGGTCGAGACCATCCCGGTCCCCACGGGAGGTGCCTCCGATGCAGGCCACCGCGCAGCGCGGGACGTCTCCATCCTCCTGGTGAAGAACCCCGCGGGCGCCAATGAGGTGCTCCGCACCCTGGCCCTCGAGGAGGGTGAGCTCGACCTGTGGCTCGCGCTGAACGACAACATCGCCGACGGCCGCGACGTCTCATGGGTGTGGGACGCCGACTTCGAGCTGCTGGCCGGCCGGGTTCGGCGCGTGACCTGCTCGGGCACGCGGGCCGAGGAGATGGCGCTGCGGCTCAAGTACGCTGGCGTGGACGCCGAGCCGGCGGTGGACCGCGACCTCGAGCGCTCGCTGGAGGCGGCCGTGGCGGACGGCGACGGCGGGCGCCCGCTGTTCGCCCTCCCCACCTACACGGCGATGCTGGAGATCCGTGACCTGCTCGCCCGCCGCGGCCTGGCACGCCGGTGGTCTGAGTGACCACCCTGGCGCCTGACCGCTTGACGGTGGCCTGGCACGACGCCGAGTGCGGCTCCTACCGCGCGGACCTGCCGCTGTGGCGCGAGCTCGCCGGCGGGGTGAGCGGTCCGCTCCTCGACCTTGGCTGTGGCTCGGGAAGGGTGGCGCTCGACCTGGCCGCCCGCGGACACGAGGTGAGGGGGGTGGACTCCGAGCGGGCCCTGGTGGGCGCCCTGCGGGCGCGGGCCGCGGGCCTGGCAGTGAGAACCGAGATTGCCGACGCCCGCTCGCTCGCCCTCGGCCGCCGGTTCGGGCTGGTCATGGCCC